>CAJGDA010000099.1 GCA_904501935.1 uncultured Methanobrevibacter sp.
AGAAGTTGCGGAATCTGAGCCTGTTGAAGAGGTTGCTGTGGAAGAAGTTGCGGAATCTGAGCCTGTTGAAGAGGTTGCTGTGGAAGAAGTTGCGGAATCTGAGCCTGTTGAAGAGGTTGTTGAGGAAAAGATTATAGATGAAAAACCAGCTACTGATTATTCAAAAGTAATAGATAATTTAAAAGCCAAGTTAACTGAAAGAGAAAGAAAATTATCTAATCAGTCTAGTGAACTCAATTACTTAACCAATAAAGTAATTCCTAAACTCAAAAAAGAAAATGCAGAATTAAACAGACTCAAAAAAGAATTAACCGATGCACTTGAAAAAAGCACTAGAAAATACTTTGATCAATTAGACATCAATGCTGATTTGAGCAATCAAATTGGAAAATTAGGTGCTGAAGGGGCTGTTAATAAAGTTAGAGCTGATAAATTGGAAAATGAATTAAGTTCCATTAAAGAGGAATTTGAATCTGAAATAAATCAGTATAAAGATGAATTAGCTTCTTTAAATGTTGATGAAGTAAAAGACGAAAATAAACAATTAAACAATGAAATAACAGATTTAAAAGACAAACTCTCAGGTGCTAGGAAAGAAAACATAGACCTTTCTGAAGAAGTTGACAAGTTAAGATCTGAACTTATTGAGCTTGGTGACTACAAAGATGAAGTAGATGCCCAAAATAAAAAAGAAATTGAAGGATATAAATCTGAAATTTCATCTTTAACTACCCAACTTAAACTTAAGGAAAGTAGTTATGACAAATTATCTAATGATTCTAAAAGTACAATTTCTGATTTGAATAGGCAAATTAAAAAGCTTGAAGATGATTTAGAAAAAGAATCCAATAAAGGATTATTTAATAGATTTAAATAGATGATTCATTTCATCTTTAAATTCTTTTTTTTTAACATGACACAAGATAATTATTTTATGGGTGAAGCTATTAAAGAAGCTGAAAAATCCTTAAAAGAAGGAGGAATCCCAATTGGAGCCGTCCTGGTCAAAGATAATGAAATATTATCCAGAGGACATAATAGATTAATTCAAAATGATTCTGTAGTTTTGCATGCGGAAATGGATGCAATTGAAAATGCTGGGCGTTTGGATTATGAGGATTATATTAAATGCACGCTTTATACTACATTATCCCCCTGTCCAATGTGTTCCGGCGCTGTAATATTGTATAATATTCCACGTGTTGTAATAGGTGAAAACACTACATTAATGGGTGCTGAAAACTTTCTTAAATGCAATGATGTGGAAGTAATAGTTTTAAATGATATGAGATGCAGAAATCTATTTTTGAAATTTGCAAATGAGGATTCTGAAATTTGGAAAAAGGAGCTTGCAAAAGTAGGTAATACAACTGAGGTTAAATGATGGAAATTATAGTAACAGATGAGAGAGATGAAAGGTTTATTAAGTTTTGTGATTCATTTGGATGTTTTATAGATGAACCACAGGTAGTTCTACTTTTAATGAATTTTGGAAAAACCGTAGGTTGTACAAGCTTTAAGGTTTATGACGGCGATTCGGCCGAAATTACAACATTATTTTTAAACTCTTATGATAATCGTGAAAAAATAGCTTACAAATTAATCAGACAGCTTGAAAAGATAGCTATTGATTATGAATTCAAAAGTGTAGTCGTTAGTTTT
This sequence comes from uncultured Methanobrevibacter sp., assembly GCA_904501935.1. Lineage (GTDB taxonomy): Archaea > Methanobacteriota > Methanobacteria > Methanobacteriales > Methanobacteriaceae > Methanocatella. The sequence continues at coordinate 1,663 of CAJGDA010000099.1, forward strand.
GACAGCAGGGAAGACATTTTAATTGAGATATTTGAAAAGCTTGATTATCATTTCGTTGATGGCGACGAAATTTTATTAAAAAAAGAGTTTAAAAGTTTAATTTAAAAAAAAATTTATAAAAGATTAAGCTTCTTGTCTTAATCTTTTTACAACAAAGTCTTTGTCTAAGGAAAGCAAGAATGATGCTGCTCTTGGACCTTGTTTTTGACCGAGAATCATTTTATAGATAGCTTGGAATCCTTTTTGAGGTTTTAATCCTTGAGCTTCTAGGATTTCATACATTGCATCGTGCAATGCGGTTGCATCATCAAATTCTGTTGTTTCCATCAAGTTAGCCAAATCGTTTAGGAATTTAGTTTGATCGTCGGTTAATGGCAAGTTAGGAATGCTTTTTTCTTGCACTTTGAATTTCACGAAGTTTGGTGCATAAGTATCTAACCAGTAAATTACATTATCAACTCTTTCTCTGTATTGAGCTAATTCTAATTCTGTTAAATCTCCAAATTCCTTATCTTTAAAGCTTTCAGTTAATTGTGAGTTCCTTTTAAGAATTCCAAAGATTTTTTCAAGGTCATCGCCAGCAATTTGGTAAGCGTTAACCAAGAATCTGAAAGGCGGTCTGAATGGTAATGGACTGCCTTCATGAATTTGAACTATTTCATAGATTTCCTTGAATTTCCTTTCTTCTTTTTCAGATGGTGCTTCTTCTTCACCGTAGAATACTTTTTCAACTGTATCGAACTGGTCGATAAAGTCTAGGAAAGGCATTTTTGGTGAGAAATCTTTTGCTTTCATAGGTTTTGACCTGAATAAGTAGTAGTGAAGACTTTCTGCAGGGCCAATTTTTAACCATTCTTCAGGTGCGAAAAATACACCATGGGATTTGCTCATAGCTTCTCCGTCTAATGTAATCCATTCGTATGGCACTGGGTATGGTGCAGGGTAATCAAATATTTTTTCTGAAATTACGCTACTTACATCATAAGATCCACCACTGGCCGCATGGTCTTTTCCGAATGGTTCACAGGTGGTTCCGAATATTTTCCATCTTGCTGCCCATTCTACTCTCCAGGTGAGTTTACCGTTTCCGGATTTGATGTCCATTTCACCATCATGGCCGCATTCACATCTGTATTTGATGATGTCGCCATCATAGTCATAAGCATAAGTGGTATTTACGCGCCCACATTCATCACAAATTGGGTTATAAGGAAGCCAATCGTCAGCTAATGGTTCTCTTCTGTATTGGTTGAATATTTCTTTGATTTCTTCAACTTTTTCAAGGGAAGTTCTTATGTAATCGTTGTAATCTCCATTTTTATACATTTCAAAACCGGATTTGGTTTCCATTTCGATTCCATAGTCGTCCATTACAGAAAGCAAAGGTTTTTCAAAGTGTTCTACAAAGTTTGCACAGCATCCATCAGGACAAGGAATCACAGAATATGGCATTCCTAAGTATTTATCGTAAGATTCAGGTAATGGATATGGAACTTTTCTTAGGGGATCGTGGTCATCTGCAATCCATATTGTTTTAGCTTTTTTTCCTTTTTCTCTTAATTTCTTTCCAATTCCGTTAGCTACAAATATGTCACAGGAGTTTCCAATATGAATTGAACCTGAAATTGAGGTTCCACTTGCAATGACGTGCTCTTCTACATCCATTTTACTTAATTCATTAGCTATATTTTCAATCCAATGTGTCATCTAAATTCACCGTTTAATAAAAAAATTATCGTAAAATAAGTTATACTAATTATTTTTTTGTAATTATTAATATAAAAATATTAAGTTATCCAAATTTTTTCATGATTCAATCTTAAAATTTGAAATAGGTCTAAAATGATTAGACCAAAAAAAAGAAAAAGAAATAGGTTTGACCTATTTAATAAGGTCGGAATCAGATTGGTCCAACCATTCGTTAACGATTTTCACTGCACAGAAGTTACCACACATTGTACATGTGTCCTCTTCTTCAGGAGGTCTTTGGTCCCTTTTTGCGCGTGCAGCTTCTGGAAACATTGCGCAGGCATATTGTGCTTCCCAATCAAGTTTTTTACGAGCGTCAGCCATAGCCAAGTCTTGTGACCCATCGATTTGGCCTGTTGCGAGGTCCCCTGCATAAGCTCCTATTTTGGTAGCTATTACTCCTTCCCTGACATCATCAGGGTTTGGTAAAGCAAGGTGTTCCGCAGGAGTCACATAACAAATGAAGTCCGCTCCGGCTTTTGCAGATGATGCCGCACCGATTGCAGATACGATGTGGTCGTAACCTGGTGCCACATCACATACGATTGGTCCTAGCATGTAGAAAGGAGCGTTGGAACACATTTTCTTTTGAATCATTACATTTGTAGGGATTTCATTAATTGGAATGTGTCCAGGCCCTTCAATCATACATTGTACTCCAGCTTCACGGGATCTGTCGATTAATTCTCCTAAAATGATCAATTCTTGTATTTGAGCCCTGTCTGTTGAATCGGCAATAGATCCTGCTCTCATACCATTTGCAAGTGAAAGAACAACATCATGTTCTTTTGCAATTTCTAAAACATAGTCAAAGTTTTCGTATAAAGGATTTTCTTTTTCATTTTCAACAATCCATCCGGACATGAATGAACCTCCTCTGGAGACTAAGCCTGTCACACGGCCTTGTCTTTTGAGTCTGGTTAATGTTTCGATGTTGATACTACTGTGGATTGCCATAAAGTCGATACCATCTTTTGCCTGTTTTTCGATGGTGTTAAATAAGTCATCTTCATCCATGTAAATTACAGAACCGTCTCTTCTGATTGCTTCAATAGCCGCTTGATATACTGGCACTGAACCTACTGGCAATGGGGACATGTCCAATACTCTTCTTCTTATAACGTCCAGGTCTCCACCGATACTTAATTCCATTAAGCAGTCTGCACCATTATCGATTGCAATCTGCGCTTTTAGGACTTCCTCATCAAAGTTTACAATATCGGTTGATGTTCCGACGGTTGCGTTTACTTTTGTTCTAAGTCCTGCACCAATACCTGATGCTTCAATATCTCTGTGTACGTTGCTTGGTATTACGATTGTACCTTCAGCTACTGATTTTAATATAAATTCTTCTGAAACGTTTTCAATTTTTGCAACATGCTTCATTTCATCGGTTAAAATTCCTTTTTTTGCATCACTAATCTGTGTCATATTATCCCTCAAGTAAGGTTTAAAACAGTCAAATTTACTTTATAAATTTCTCATATTAAATTGATAATTTTTTATATTCATTTAATAGTATTTAAATTAATCGTATTTATTTTAATTCAAATATTATTGATAATACTAAAATATTTTTGAAACAGAAGAATTTTTAATTTGTTATTGATAAAATAAAGCTATTTTGATAAAATTAAAGTTAAGTTTAAAAAAAGTAAAAAAGAGAATAAATTCAGTAGAATTCATTCATTCTTTCAAATGTTTCATCAAAAGTCGGCATATTGGTTTGACATCCTTGATGTTCAACAATAAAGGATGATACTGTTGATGCAAACTTAGCAGATTCTTCTAATGATTCTCCATTTATGAATCTTGATAAAAATCCTGCTCTATAGGAATCTCCAGCTCCAGTTGGGTCAATAGCCTCCCTAGTTATTGCATCAATTTTTATTTTCTCTTCATTTGAATAGATTTCACTGCCGTTAGCTCCACAAGTTTTGACGATTATTTTAGGGCCTATTTCTCTAAGTCCATCCAAATCAACTTCAAGAGCATTCAGGATTCTTTCAGTCTCATGATGATTTGCAAAAAGAATTGTAGTGTTTTCAAGAACATCTCTCAATTTTTTAGTATCATACATTCCAAGGTCTTGGCCAGGGTCAAATGAAACAAGCAAATCTTCGTTTTTTGCTTCTTCTGAACATTTCCAGTTGAAATTAGGATCTCCAGTTGCTAAGTGTATCGCTTCAGCATTTTTAATTGCAGTTGTAGGAACTTTGCTTTCTGCAAATTCACGGGCGGCACCCCAATAGAAATAACTGATTTGGTCTCCATTGTCATTTGTTAAGACAAATGCTGTAGGGGTCGATTCGCCA
>CAJGDA010000100.1 GCA_904501935.1 uncultured Methanobrevibacter sp.
GCTATTGTGTATTTCAATGCTTGAACCCTATCCGTTAGAATGGCCTTGTAAGGATATACATCTACCATTCTATCTTCATGGATGGAATTCATAAGGTACATCAAACCGCCACATTCGGCAAAGATAGGCCTATTTTCCAAGTGGAAGGCTTTGATTTGTGAAAGCATTTTTTGATTTGCATTAAGCTCCTTTGAAAATAGTTCAGGATATCCTCCGCCGATGTATAATCCATCAACATCAGGCAATTCTTCATCATTCAATGGTGAGAAATATTTTATTTTAGCATTATTGGCTTCTAAAGATTCAATATTTTCCATATAATAGAAATTGAAAACTTCATCGTATGCCACTCCAATTTTTACTGGCTGCTTGTTTATTTTATTCCAAATGGGAACAATATCTGAAGTAATTTTTGGCGCGGTTTTTGCAATTTCAACCAATCTGTCCAAATCGATTGATTCTTTAATTGTTTTTGACCATATATCAATAAACTTAAGAGAATTTTCTCTTTCACGGGCTGGAACAAGTCCCAAATGTCTTTGTTCAATTGAAATGTTATCATCACGGATAATTCCACCAATAACTTCAGTTTTTGTTATCTCTTCAATTGATCTTTTTGTCTTTTCGTAGTGCGCTTTGTTTTTGACTTTATTCAAGATAACTCCGGCAATATTAATTTCAGGATCCAGTGCTTTAAATCCTAAAACCAAAGCGGCGGCGCTTTTCACCAAGCTTCTTGAATTAATAATCAGTATTACTGGTGCTTTCAGTGATTTTGCAATTGATGCGGTACTTCCAATATCATTAACGGAATCAATTCCCTCATAAAGTCCGCGAACCCCTTCAATAACAGCAATTTCTTTTCCTTCCATTGCCTTTAGATAGGAATCTCTTACTTGACCATCTTTCATAAAAAAGGAATCCAGGTTTCTGGATACATTTCCAGTTGCTAATGTGTGATAGGATGGATCAATATAGTCCGGTCCAACTTTAAATGGTTGAACATTAAATTTTTCACTTAAAGCTTTCATTATTCCGGTAGCTATTGTTGTCTTTCCAACAGCGCTTCCGGTTCCTGCTAGGATAATTCTCATGAATAATAATTTTACTCCTCTTTATATTAACAATTTTTGATATAAATCATTTTATATAATATTAAAAATAAAATTTAATTCATAATATATGGTGGTTAAATGAGAATTTTACTAATTCATTCTGATTATTTAAATTACAATGTAAAGAATAAAACACCTGTAGCTGAAGATATAGAGGAAGCCAAAAAAGAAGGTTCCTTCGATGACTCTTTAGTAGTATTTACAGCTGTTGAAAAAGACGATGAAAATAATCCAGAAGGTATTGTTAAAAATTTAGTTAATGAAGTTAAAAAGACTAATGATCAAGTTAAAGCTGAAAATATTGTAGTATATCCATATGCTCACTTGTCTTCATCATTAGGTTCTCCAAAAGTTGCAGTTCAAATTCTAAAAGATGCAGAAGAAGCTTTATTGGCTGAAGGTTTTAATGTAAAAAGAGTACCTTTCGGATGGTATAAGGCATTTGAGATTTCCTGTAAGGGACACCCTTTAAGTGAACTTTCAAGAACTATCACTGCAGACGATGCTGAAGAAGCAAAGGCTGAAAGAAAACCTTCAACTTGGCAGATTCTTGAAGGAGATCAGATCACTCAAATAGAAGACTTTAATTTTGAAAACAGAGCTTTCAAACAACTCGTTGATTACGAACTTGGTCAAGGGGCATCTGACGAAGGTGAACCTCCACATGTAAAATTGATGAGGGAAAAGGAAATTTGTGATTATGAACCGGCATCTGACGTTGGAAACTTAAGATGGTATCCTAAAGGACGTTTAATAAGGGATTTGCTCGCTGATTATGTTTACAATTTAACTGTTGAGCGTGGAGCAATGCCTGTAGAAACTCCAATCTTTTATGATTTGGACAATGAAGCTATTTATCAGCATGCTTACAAATTCGGTGAAAGGCAATACAGAACAGACACCAAAAAGAATTTGATGCTTAGATTTGCATGTTGTTTCGGCGCATTCAGGTTAATGTCCGATTCATATCTGACTTGGAAAAACTTGCCTGCAAAAATCTATGAATTGTCCACTTACAGTTTCCGTTATGAGAAAAAAGGGGAAGTTGTGGGTCTTAAAAGATTAAGGGCATTCACAATGCCTGATTGTCATTCTTTCTGTACTGATGTTCCGGCATCTTTGGAAGAATTCTCTAATCAAACTGACATGTGTATGCAAACAGGTAAGGATTTGGAACTTGACTTTGAGGTAATTTTCAGAGCAACCCAAGACTTCTTTGAAGAAAATGAAGAGTGGATGTATGAAATAGCCCGTAAATTTGGAAAACCTATTCTTTTAGAGATCTTGCCTGAAAGACATCATTACTGGGTATGCAAAATCGACTTGGCAAATATTGATGCTTTAGGCCGTCCAATTGAAAACCCAACTGTCCAAATCGATGTTGAAAGCGGTAAAAGATTTGGAATTACTTACCTTGGCGAAGACGGCGAGCAGCATAACCCAACAATCTTACACACCTCACCAACCGGAAGTATTGAAAGAGTTTTATGTGCAATGCTTGAAAAGACCGCATTGGAAATAAACGAAAGAGCTCCAATGCTACCTACTTGGTTAAGTCCGATTCAAGCAAGGATTTTAACTGTTGGTGAAAATCATAAGGAATTTGCTGAAGAATTATACGAAAAAATCAATGCTTCAAACATCCGTGTCGATATTGATGACAGGGATGAAAGCGTTGGTAAGAAAATCAGAAATGCTGCTAAAGAATGGATTCCATACATTTTTGTCATTGGAGACAAAGAAGTCGAATCCGGTAAATTCCAGGTAACTGTTCGTGAAACCGGCGAAAAAGTTGAAATGACTGTTGATGAATTAATAGCTGAAATCAATGCTAAATGCGAAGGAAAACCTTTCAGAAGATTGCCTTTACCTAAAGACATTTCAAGAAGGATTAACTTCCAATAGTTATATTTACAAATAAAACTAATATTATTTATAATGGAGGAAATTTAATGGACCCGATGTATAATATAGGAGAAGCTCTTATTGGAGATGGACCTGAATTAGCTCACATTGATTTATTAATTGGAGATAAATTCGGCCCTGTTGGTCAAGCTTTTGCTAATGGATTATCCAATTTATCTGTTGGACACACTCCTTTAACAAGCGTAATTAGACCAAACTTAATGACTAAACCAGCTACTTTAATCATTCCTAAAGTATCTGTTGGTGATTTAGAAGATGCAAGCAAAATATTTGGACCTGCACAAACTGCTGTTGCAAGAGCAGTAGCTGATGCAGTAGAAGATGGATACATTCCAAAAGAAATTGTGGAAGACATCGTAATTAACGTAAGCGTATTCATTGATCCTTCTGCAAAAGATTACAGAAAAATATATCAATACAACTATGGTGCTACAAAATTAGCAATTAGAAGAGCAATGGAAGGATATCCATCAATCGAAAAAGTGCTTGCAGAAAAAGATCGTGGAACTCACCCAATCATGGGATTCAAAGTCAAAAAACTTTGGTCACCACCATACTTACAAGTTGCACTTGACTTAGACAATGAGGTTGCAATGGAAAGAATCATCAATGATTTACCAGACAATGACAGAATCTTGCTTGAAGCTGGTACTCCACTCGTTAAAAAATTCGGTGTTGGAATCATTGGAAAAATCAGAGCTTTACGTCCAGATGCATTCATTATTGCTGATTTGAAAACTTTAGACGTTGGCCGTGTAGAAGTTAAGATGGCTGCAGACGAAACAGCTGACGCAGTAGCTATTTCCGGTCTCGGTACTGTTGAATCTATTGCTAAAGCTATTCATGAAACCCAAAAACAAGGTATTTACTCTATCCTCGATATGATGAATGTTGCAGAATTCGAGAAAAAATTAGCAAAATTACCTGATGACCTAAAACCGGACATCGTTTTATTGCACAGAAATGTTGACATGGAAACCTACAGAGCAGAGCACGGTGAAGACACTAGTGACATGACTGAATGGGGTAACATTAAAGACATCAAAGCAATTCTCGGCGAAAAAGGTTTAATCGCTGTTGCTGGCGGTATTAAACCTAATAATGTTTCAGAAGCTATTGAAAAAGGTGCAAACATTATCATCGCAGGCAGATACATCATCGGTTCAAGAGATGTAAGAAGAGCTGCACAAGACTTCTTAGAACATTTCGAACCAGATCCAGACAACATGAGACTTGCTATGGATGAAGACGAAAACATTGAAGTGAAAGATGACTAGGTAAATTAGATTAATTTCTAATTTACAACTATTTTTTTTTTAAAAGGAGTTTTTATTATGGGATTTTGTAATTCATGCGGCAGGCCTATTGTAAAAGAAGATTATGGGACCAACAAAGATGGAAGTTTAAATCCTGAGTTTTGTAAGGATTGTTATCAAAATGGGGAATATACAGAACCAGATATAACTCTTAATGAAATGATTATAAGAAAAACAAAAGAAATGATGGAAAAAAATCCAAGATTGCCTGAAACACAGGCGACCGGTATTACAGCCATGTTTATTCCAGGTCTTAAGAGATGGAATCCTGAGTTTCAGGATGACTATAAAACTCTTTAACTTTTATTTTTTAAAAGGAATTCTCTAACTTTGTTGGCTATAAACTCATCATGGGATTTAGTTGTTTTTAGATTGTATATCTCTTCTTCTAAATTGTTATATTTATCAACTAATTCATTATATTCAAGGCGAAGGTCATCATAGTCTTTTTCCAAACCTTCGTTAAGTTCATAAATTTCAGCATAGCTAGTTTTGGTATTGAAATTTTCTTGTTTTAGTTGGTCGTATTTTGATGAAACTTGATTATAGCTTTCTTTTATTGAGGCATGTTCATCTCTTAAAGTGGAACATTTTGTTTTGAGATTTTTATTTTCTTCTTTGATGCTTGAATATTTTGTTTTTAGGTTTTCATTTTCAGTCTTGATATTGACAAACTTTGTTTTTAGGTTTTCGTTTTCCAAGATTAACTTGGTGTGTTTATCTTTAATGGTGTCATTTTCCTTTTTTAGGTTGTCAATATTTTCCTGATTTAAAGAACGAATCTGTTCTTTAAGTTCGCGAATTTCTCTTTCATATTCTAGAGCAGAAGGGTTTATATTTTCTTCCAATTTTTTTCTCAATTCTTCCACTTCCTCAACATGTAAATAATTAGCTATTTTAAGTACTTCATTTTCTTTTTCCATACTTTCAAATACAACAATTTCATCATTGGGGATAATTATAACTTCTTCTTCATTTTTATAGATGTCTTCGTTCTTAGGTACTGTAATTTGAATCTGTTCTGTAACATACTTCTTTTTCTCACCATTTTTCAGTGTTCTATGGTATTCTCTTGAATACTTTTTTACAATACCCTTTCCGAATTTCATATTATCCCTTTATTATTTTATAATATTTGTTTTTAATATTATAAATTTTGTGTAATTATCTGTAAAAATAGTAGTAAAAATAGGTTAACAAAATCCTATTTTTTTCTTTTCATTATATAAATTCCACAGGCAATACCTATTAAAGCTCCTATTATTATGCCGATTGCTAAAGGTAATCCAAAATTATTTTCATTTGATACGTTCCC
>CAJGDA010000101.1 GCA_904501935.1 uncultured Methanobrevibacter sp.
AAGACATTTAGAGTTTATCATAAGAGATCTTTTGAAAATGTGTTGGATACCGCCTGTGTGTGGCTTGAAGAATCCTTGAAAATGTTGGGCTGCACTCCTTCGATTCCATCTATTGGCATTGGTAGAACACATTTTGAAGCGACTTCCCTTCTTTTGAAATCAATAGCCTATGGAAATCTAGATAGCCAAAGCAAAGAAGAACAGTTAATAACTGATAGATTGAATAAGACAGGCATAGGGCCATTAGGTTTCGGCGGAAAAACAACAGTTTTGGGAACATATCTCAATATTGGAAACCAACGGGCCAGCGGAGTCAGGATAGTTTCAGTAAGGCCATCATGTTTTGTTGAACCAAGAGTTGCCACATTGAAATTATAAATCTTTATATATTATTTAATAATTACTTTATATTAATTGAACTAAAAGGTATTGAAAATGCAAGAAAATAATTTTAGAGTCAATCCTCATCGTTTAAAAACAGCCATTACAAGAGTTGAAACAGATAAAATTGTAACTAGAGGATATAATCAAAAAGATTTGATTGAAAAAATCAGATATAGTGATATGGTTTTTTTACTTCTGAAAGGAAGATTGCCTTCTCCTAAAGAAGGAAAAATGTTCAATCATGTGTTAGTCTCATTCTGTGATCACGGTGTTACCCCACCCAGCACACAAACAGCACGGCTTGTAGCATCTTCAGGTTCTCCCATGAATTCTGCAGTAGCCGGTGCGTTGATGTCATTTGGACATAAGCATGCAGGAGCCATTGAAAAAGCAATGGATTTGTATCAGTCAAAAATAAATTCTCTTTATTTAACTGAAGACTCTGACATTGACAATAGGCAAATCGCTAGTTTGGCTATTGACATATACAATGAGTATATCTTGGAGGATAAGAAAATACCGGGATTTGGCCACAGATATCATAATGTTGATCCAAGGGCAGACAAATTGATGGAACTTGCCATAAAGCAAGGTTTTATAGGCCCACATATAAAGTTGGCATTGGCTGTTGAAGACTTAATTAACCAGAAAAAACAAATTTGCCTTAATGTAGATGGTGCAAATGCAGCCATATTGTCTGATTTAGGATTTACTCCAGATTTAGGTTTGGGCGTGTTTATTATTGGTAGGGTTCCAGGAATAATTGCACATATACATGAGGAAAATATGGAAGAAGAAGAATTTAGAAGGTTTTGCGATTTAGATGATATAATTTATGTAAAAAGGTAGATAAAATGGAATTTATAGATGTAATCAATGAGAGATACAGTGTTAGGGGTTATTTGGATAAGGAAGTTGAAGATGAAAAACTTGAATATGTCTTAAAGGCAGCTACATTGGCTCCAACTGGAGTTAACTACCAGCCATTCAAAGTTTATGTAATCGACACCAAAAAACATAAGGATGCATTGTCCGAAATCTATGGTGCCAAGTGGTTTGTCGAAGCCCCTTACGTTTTATGTGTTGTGGCGCTAAGGGATAAGGCATGGACTAGACCATGGGACGGTAAAAACATCGCGGATATTGATGCAACAATTGTAATGGATCACATGATTCTTGCAGCTACTGATGTGGGTCTTGGGACATGTTATATTGGTGCATTTAAGAAAAATAAAGCCCATAAATTCTTAAACTTGGATGAAAACGAAGAAGCAGTATTATTCACTCCGTTAGGATATGGAAATGCAGAACCTCGTGATACTCCAAGAAAAGAATTGGATGAATTTGTTGTGTATATTGATTAAAGATGAAACTTTATATTCTAAGTGCAGATAACCCAAAGGATATGGAAAGCATATCTCAGGAATTATCTTTAAAAAAATTCAAAGTAGCTGAAGAGAGCAGCGACTTTATATTGATGATAAAAAGGAGATTCGGCAATTTTTTAATCCATGCAGTTTGTTTAATCATTGCATTAGGTTATTTTTCCCCGATGCTCTTTGTAAACGTGGCTTATTTCACATATTCCTATCTTTGGGCTTCTCCACATGTATTGATTACCACAGAAAAAGTTGATGATGAAGGAAATCCTTTAGAGTTCAGCACTATGGATGAGGTATTGAAAAAAGCAACTTCTATTCTATGATTTCATCCACGCTATACTCTTCTATTTTCCTGATTACTAAAGGGGTCTTTGAATAGATATATTCGGATTCTTCACCTATTTTTGCATCAATAAATACTTTATCGGCACTAGGTTCCGCAAATAAAGTGGAAATGTCGCTGATAAATTCGTCATAATCCTTTTGCGCATGTTCATCACTAAAACCTAATCGTGGAATTTCGTCTGTCCAAATGTCTTCGCCAGGTGAGAATTTTCTATCAGTAAGTTTATTATTTTTTATTTCACCATCTAAGGTTAGTGAAAAGTTTTTGTTTAAAATTATCCAAACTGCTCGTTCCATATATACTCATTTATAACATTAGAATATAAATATTATGAAATCTAAATAAAAATTAGTGTTATTATGGCAAATGTTAAAATGTTCAAATTATTAGGTGCAGCATTGGCTTTAATGTTGATTGTTTGGGGATTATCACCAATATTTAGGCATGAAACCTTAACAAATGATGTTATTGCAACTACAATTATATTGATACTAATAGGTGTTGCTTATTTGATAATCATGTATAACCCCAGTTGGACCAAGGCAGTTTTCTTTTTTGAAGGAATTGTAATAGGTGTTGCAGGTTATATGTTATTGGATTATCCATACAATTTAGAGCTAGTTATTGTAGGTCTTATAATCCTTGCAATAGCAATTCTTGCTTATTTGCAGAAATTACCGCCTAATATTTTGAAATGGTTCTATAGATAATCTATTTTTCTTTTATTCTTTTTTTTGCTTATTCTTTTTACCTAAATTTTATTTTTTAAATACATTTTTTTATTCAAATTTAAATTTCAGCTATTTTTACCAATAATAAATAGTAAAAGATATATATATTACGCAACAAAAATAAATACACCATGGTGATTAATTATGGCAGAGATATCAGACGCAATCGCAATGATAAAAAAAGCTGAAGCTGATGCTGAACAACTTATTATTGATTCACAAGCACAATCAAAAGATTTGATTGCTGAATCAAGATTGAAAGCTGAAGAAATTGTTTCAGAAGCTAAAATTGCGGCAGAAGAAGAAGCTAAAAATTCTATTTTTGTGAAAGAAGATGAGGCTAAAAAGGAAGCTCAAACTATTGCCGAAAAGTCCAAAGGTGAAGTTAAAACCTTAAAAGACAAAGCTATGGCAAATGTTGATGAAGCTGCTTCCATTATTGTCAAAAATATATTGTAGTGTGAGTTTATATGTTCAAGACAGCTAGAATGCGTAAAATTAGAATTGTTACACTGGAAAAGTATGTGGCTCCTACAGTGGATGCGCTCCATGAATCAGGGCTAATACAAGTCAGTGATATTTCTGAAAGCATTCAGCAAGATCCTGAATTAGCGGAATTAGTAACTCCTTCAAAAGCTAGTCCTTACACTGGTAAACTATCTTCACTCTTAATGAAAACAAATGGTATATCTGAACTACTGGGAAATTCTTTATCTGAAGGCCATGGGATAAAAGACTTAATAATGTCTTTTGTTAGTCCAGATTTGCCGGTTCAAAAAGAAATTGAAAAATTAGATACACCAACATTCATTAAACAGGCTGAAGATACTTTAGCACAAGTAGAAAGTAAGACAAGTGTTATTGAAGAGAAACTGTCCGCACTCGACGCTGAAACAAGTGAACTACAGTCTAATAAAAGTTTGGCTAACCGCTTATCTAATTTTGACATGGATTTAGCTCTTTTAAAAGATTCTAAGTACACTTCTACTACTGTTGGTAGGATTAACGCTGAATCTGCTTCAGAAATCAAAAATGAATTAAGTAACTTGACTGATGAATTAGAAGTATTTACTGTTCCTATGGCTGATGATAATGAAGGAGAAATTATCGCTGTAGTGACATTGAAAGAATTTAGTGATGATGTTTATTCAACACTTCGTAAATACGACTTTGAGAAAATTGAAGTAGGTGACGTTGAAGGTACTCCTCAACATATTATTTCAAAAGCTGATTCCAGATTATTAACCATTGATTCAGAACGTGACTCTGTTAAAAAAGATTTAAGAGTTGTTGCTGAGCAATGGGATGATGAAATATTGGCTCTCAAAGAACAACTAGAAAATGAAAAAGAAAAGAACGAAATCCTTTCCTCTTTTGTTCAAACTAATGATGCTTATGTACTTGAAGCATGGGTACCTGTTGAAGATACCGAAAAAGTTGAGCAAATCGTTGAAAAAAGTTCTGACGGACATTGTGCCTTTGAAACAATTGAAGTTGAAGGTACTGATGATGAAAATGTTCCTATTCTACAGAAAAATGGATGGTATTCAAAACCTTTCGAATATCTCGTAGATATGTACGCCCCAGTGCGTTATAATGCTATTGATCCAACAATATTTGTTGCGATTACTTTCCCATTCTTCTTCGGTTTCTGTTTAACCGATGCAATATATGGTTTAGTTGTAGCGGCTATTGGTGTTGTATTATTGAAAGGTGTCGGAAAAGTCAAAGAATCCATGCATTCATTCGGTTGGATCTTAATCTGGTCCGGTCTATGGGCCGTAGTACTGGGTTTGATAACCAATGGGTTTATTGGGGACTTCCCAGAAAGAATAGCTGGCTTCCGTTTGCCAACCGTATTCGCTCCAGTTGAAGCATTTAAACATCCTGAAACCATTTTGATAATAGCTATTGCTGTTGGTTTAATATATGTAAATATCGGATTTATATTGGGTGCTATTAACAACTTAAGATACGGAAGGACCAAAGAAGCTTTAGGTTCTCAAATTTGTTGGTTCATATTTGAAGCAGGATTAATTTTCCTTGTATTAGGATACATGATGCCTGCAATCGGCATGATTGGTATGGCATTAGGTGCAATTTTAATACTTGCAGCTATTGGAATATTAATTTGGGCTAATGGTGCGTTTGGATTAATGGATATCTTCGGATTCTTGGGAGATGTTTTATCCTTTGCTCGTCTTTTAGCATTATGTTTAGCTACAGGCGGTATTGCTATGACTGTAAACATCTTAGCACAAATGCTTGATCAAATGGTTCCATTTGCAGGAATTGTACTTGCAGTAATCGTATTCATATTTGGTCATATTGCAAACTTCGCTTTCCAAGTATTAGGTGCATTTATTAACGCTTTACGTCTTAACTATGTAGAGTTCTTCGCACAATTCTTTGAAGAAGGTAAAGGTAAATTCGATGCTTTCAAAGCAAAAAGAACATTTACAAAAATTAAATAAATTAAAAATTTTTCATTTATATCTTAAATTAAATTAAAAAAATCAATATTATTTCAAAGGTGAATAAATATGGTAGAAATTGCTTTAGGTACTGCTTTAGCAGCTATTGGTGCTGGAGTAGCAATTGGTTTTGCCGGTTTAGGTTCCGGTTTAGGGCAAGGTATGGCAGCTGCTGGTTCTGTAGGTGCAGTTGCAGAAGACAATGACATGTTTGCAAGAGGTATTATTTTCTCTGCATTACCAGAAACTCAGGCTATTTA
>CAJGDA010000102.1 GCA_904501935.1 uncultured Methanobrevibacter sp.
ACAGGCATTGAACTTATCTGGAAGGGAAAGTAATTCTTCTGTAAGTTTTATATTTTCAGAAATATTAAACGGTGCTAATTTCACATTAAATTTCACAGATGGAATATTAACAATACAACTGGCTGGAAATGAGAATTATACATTTGTTTTTGATTTAAATACTGGTTTAGTATATGATTTAACGAAATATGGAAATTTCACATATAAAGGTGCAATCTCCTGTGAATCAAATGGTAATTGTCCATTCCTATTCATGTATACACTTGTAGGAAACTTTTATGAGGCAGGCAGATACAAAGGTGATTTAACTTATCATGGTGAGGAATTTAAATTTTCAAATGAAACAAAACATGTTATAACAGGATTATTAACATCGGTTGCATTAGGATCTTCATTAATTCTAATTAGTAACACATTACCATACATTGGATTGATAACATTAGGTGTTAGTGCACCAATTTTATTACCATTACTTGCGGCTGGTGGCTTAATTGCATTAGCTTATATTTTAAATTATTATGATAATGGATGCGATAAGAATAAAGCGATGGAAGAAACAATTATTGGATTAGTAGAGGCAATATGATACTATGATTTTAGATTCATTTTTAAAGTTTATTGGGAGTGATGGTCAAAGTGGTTCGGTTTATAGTAGACTTTTTGCTGTTTTAATTTGTATGTTGCCATCAATATTAGTCGCATTATGGATCTATTTTAATACACAGGATATTTTTTTGTTAAAGTTTATTTTAATAGTTGTTTCCATTTTTGCAGTGCCCAGTTTTCTTTTTATTTTTCAAGATAATATTGATAAAAAAATAGGGAGATTTTCAAATATTAGAAATGGTTATTCATATGAATGGGCTTCAATTTTATTTTCATCATTGATTCCAAGCATGATAATTATCTTAATTTTTGTGTTTTCTCATTATAGTAGCTTAAATTTAGGAATAATATGCAGTTTAGTATTTATTCTACCGCTATTTTCACTTTTGCGGAAAAATCTTTTTTGTGATGATAATTGTATAAAAGATAATGAAATTTTGTTAGGTTATCCTCCAATTTATTCTTTAATTGGTTTAATTTTGGGTTTATTTGGTATTTTTAATGCTTTTAAGTTTTTTTATAGTGATTTTAATTATTTTGTTGTTTGCTTAATTGTTGTGTTATTGTTTCAGTTGGTGATGGTTAATCCGGATGTTATTAATAAGGTTCTCCCTTTTGAACTTAGAAGAAAAAAGGGCTTTTTAATTTATATTATCTGTTTTATTATTGTTTATTTGATTGTGATTTTTTTAATGTGCGGTTCTTTAGAATTCATTCCAATATCACTTGATTTATCCCCATGGGGCATTGTACGGAAAATCATAATCTATGGAATTTCAATAATCTTAGCAATACGATTCTACAAGCTGGCTAAAAAGATGGATAAAAAGAAGTGAAAATGATGTTATTAGTTCCTTGCTTTGATATGTGGCTGTAAACTATGGATTCAATGGACTTTTCGGGAGGCAGCCTGAAACATAGGAATATAATAGATTTTCTCATATCTGATTATATTTAAAAGTATTTTTTTAACTATTGTAAACGGCATAATTCTTATAAATAGTTAATGCAATATTATAATAGCTACTGTTTTTCTCTGTTAATTTTATTTAATCATTTAATTATTTCCCCCATTTTCAGTAAAAGATTAAATTCAAGCCATTTGTTTAACAATCAATTGATTTAATCAAGGAAAAATGTCATGGAGCCACTTCTGAGAACAAAACAACTCTATTTGTCTCTGAAAGCATTGTCCGTGAAAACATTCAAGTGAATGATGATATGGGAATTATACAATCTGCAATTCATGATTTCAAATTTATGTAATTTTATTTTATCATATCTTGACGTTAATGGATGTTCTGATGAATTGAACAATAAATTATTGGATATAATAGATAAAGATGCTGATGTCAAAGGGGGATTTGGATTCAAAAGAGAGTGTAGTTGCATTGTCAATGAGATATTTAATTGACATGTTTAAAAAGGAGATGGAATTGATATGACAAAATTAGGTATGGCTTAAAATCTCCGGCTTCTTGAAGCCGGAGAGGTTCAATATTACTGATTGTTGCTATACTCAAGTAGTCTTCCGACATGTTGGGTTTCGAAGAACATGTCTTTTTTAGCCATGACTATAAGAATTGCAACCACTGTTATCACTATTGTCTCCAAGCATTTTGTCTCAGGAGTCAACGCTATTTTCTCCTGCAGGAAATTGACAAAGAAATGGAATATCATGCAAGCTAATATCGAACGGTCGCTTTCAAGATAGACCCATGTAATGACAAATCCCATAGGGATTCCACTCACAAAAAAGTTAATCACATAAAGGGGATTCACCATAAGTCCGGCTTGATATGTTCCCGGAATAAAGATTAAAGGCAAATGCCATAAAGACCATAGCACTCCAAAGATCATTGATTCCCAAAACCAGTTCATATAGTTACCGATAGAGTCCTCACAGTATCCTTTCCATCCCACTTCCTCAATTATCGCAGCAATCGTAATGGTAATAAATGCTCCGGCTATTCCAACACCTGTAAAAGAAAAGCTTTCAGTAAAGGAAAACTGGCTAATTGGCTGTCCAAATGGCAATGACAACAGAATAGAGCAGACTATTACAATTGCAAATACAATCACAGCCCAAACAACATTCAGCCATTTTACTTTATAAAAGCCTAAAATCTTATTTTTAAAGTCTTGCTTAAGAGCATCTGATCCTGATGCCATAATGAAAACTGTAGACACAATAGCAGGAGCCATAAGGCCTATCAGCATAAGTAATGGACTGATGCTTTCTGGCAAAAAGATTGCCGGAATCCAAAATATCCAAGTAAAAACATATGCCAGAGCAAAAAATAGAACTGGTTTATATTTGTAGTTTTCTGTATTGTTCACTCTATTGCCTCCATATCACTTTTATCAATCAGTTCGTAAATGAAACTCATTGTTCCGTTCTCGGCCCCGAGAAGTTTTTCAGTCATGTCTATAAAGACGGAAATATCTTTTGCACTGAATGTACCTTCATTAAACGTACCGTCGCTGATGATAAGGAGCATCTTGACACGTTCAGGTATATTTTCGCATTCAAAGATGCCTTCTTCTACTCCCTCGTTTATAACTTCGGATAAAAGCGGAGTAACAACATTAATCAATTTTTGTCTGACTTTATAGTGCATTAACACGTTTTCCGGTTGGAAAAGAGCGTTCTTTACGGGTTGTTCAGCTTCGGTAGGTTTCATTGATGTAAGTATTCCGACTATTTTTTGAGGTACTGAAATATCCATTCTGATAATCTGCTTTGCCATTTCGGTCTCACTATCAATCATCATGTCGATGACTTCTTCGAGCATCTGCTCTTTACTTTGGAAATGGTAGTAGTATGTGCCTTTAGCTATTTGTGCTTTCTCTATGATTTCGTCAACACTGGTATTCTCGTATCCCTGTGTGAGAAACATATCATAGGCTATCTTTAACAACTCTTTTTTCCTTTTTTCACCTTTTTTCATAATTGCCTCCAAAAATAAATCCTCAATTGGTTTTTATATTATAATTAACTTCATATTTTTGTCATTCATTTTTCGACTATTAGTCGGTTTTTAGTTTTTAATTCTAATATTAAAATTATACTATATAAATATTTTCATCATGATTTGATGGTAGGAAGCGAATAAGCATGAAATTGTTATTTCCAAGTAATGTTTATTCATTTATCATTTCAGTTTTTCGTAGGACTGTATTAGTGTTCTTTCTATACATATCAACGGAAGTGGTAATTGTGGAGTACTTATCTTCGTGATTGGAGCAGGATATTCATTCAATTATTAAATAGATAGTCTCTATACATTATAACTCGGGCTTATCATCACTTAGTAATATTTTCTGCAACATCGTTATGCGCCGAAATTAAACATTAAAATAAAAAAGGTTATGTTATGACGTTATAGAAAGACATGTAGTGTAATATAAACACAAATATATTATGGAAAACTATTGTTGGATTACATGATAATCTGTGATGGAAATGTTTGAAATTTTCAAAAGTAAGTTTTGCACATGATTACTGATGTTTTTAAAGGAAGAATTCTTAAAAAAAGCATATATGTTAATGAATAAATTTGATATTTTTACTCCTTTTCTTTCTTATTTTTAACAAAATCCTTCATATCCTCAAATTGACGAGAAACATAACTCATCACAATTGAAACAGCTAATGTGGCAGTACCTACAATTGATAAAATAAAACCACCCCATGCCAATACTAAAGAATTAATTTTTCCAATCATAATCTTTCCTGTTGCATCAAAACTATTACTAGTGAATGCATTAGAAACCATAGTCGCTGAATCCATAGGTGAAACTCCTTCAGCAAGAATTGTAAATAAAAAGCTCACCAACAATATTGTAAAAGTCACTATAATGCTTAATCCTAAACCATTGCTCTCGGTATACTTAACAAATTCATGATAGTAAAATTGAATAAAATACAAATATCCGAGAATATGGAATAAGTTAAGGAAACTAAATGCACTATTTCCAAACAATATTCCTGTTATAGATGCAAAGGGGATTAATAAAAATAATAAAACTTTATTATTAAAAGAATCCCAACTCCTGTTAATACTAAGATATATCGAAATGAGAATATCTAAAACAAATATAACAGTGGAGCCTTTAATCCAATTAAATGTTAAATATAAAATGATTAAAATAAAGATTAATATCATTACCAT
Organism: uncultured Methanobrevibacter sp.; assembly: GCA_904501935.1. Taxonomy (GTDB): domain Archaea; phylum Methanobacteriota; class Methanobacteria; order Methanobacteriales; family Methanobacteriaceae; genus Methanocatella. The sequence goes on from CAJGDA010000102.1 coordinate 4,782, forward strand.
ATAAAAGACTTGTTTTAAATAAAAGAGCGGTTCAGAAGGAAAATATTCTAGAGGATTTGCAAACTTTGAATTCTTAAGAAACGATGATGATTTAACTTTATTTCGAATGAATTTAGTCATATAAATTAAAATGGCAAATATTCCAACTGCTGCTAATAATTGAAATACAGAATACATTAAAAAAGAGCCATTCATCATTCATCCTCTCCTTCAATTAATTCTTTTAATTCTTTAAATTCTTTTTTGAAGTGTCTGATTAAAATTGCCGCTGTTAATGTTGCTGCACTAACTCCAGACATAACATATCCTCCCCAAACTAGCAATAAGCTATTCATTTTACCCTGTATGGTGTATCCAAAAACAGAATATCCATTACCTGTAAATTGATTGGAAACGATTACTAGTGAATCCAGCGGGTTTACATTTTCACTATACTGTGTTAAAAAAAAGCTAGCAAAAATTATTACAAATAGCAATATTATGGTTATTCCTAAACCGTTTGAGTTGGTATATTCCATGAATTTATCAAAACTTTGTTTTGCGAAGTAAATAAATATTAAAATATGTATTATATTCAAAAAAATCACGTAACTGCTATTAAATAACAAATAGGATAATGATCCATATGGAATTAATAATAGCAATATTATCTTATTTTTTCTAGAACTTGTATCCAATAATGCTGCAAAATATAGTGAAAGTGCAATATCAAATATTGCAAGATAAGGGTAGTCTATTTCGGCAACTGTTAG
>CAJGDA010000103.1 GCA_904501935.1 uncultured Methanobrevibacter sp.
TTAATTTTAAGTGGCAAGTTTACCGAGTGGCTTAGGTGTGTGGCTGCAGACCATAATACGGGGGTTCAAATCCCTCACTTGCCTTTTATAATTACTATTTTTTGAGGTTATTTTTATGGACGTCTATTCAACTTTAACTCGTAGTAAAGAGAATTTTGTGACTATTAATAAAAATAGAGTTAACTTATTTGTTTGCGGTCCAACAGTTTATGATGATGCTCATATTGGACATGGAAGAACATACATTTCTTTCGATACTATAAAAAGATATTTGGAATACAAAGGATATGCTGTATTCTACATTCAGAATATAACTGACATTGATGATAAAATAATTAATAGGTCAAAAGAAAGCGGAATTCCTGCAAGCGAGTTGGCTAGAAAATTTGAAAAAAGATACATTGAAGACATGAATAAATTAAATGTGAATGGTGTTAACTTATTTGCAAGAGCAACCGATCATGTTGATGAAATCCTAGACCAAATTCAAAGATTAATCGATAAGGGTTTTGCTTATGAAACCGAAGATGGAGTTTACTTTGAAATTGACAAATTCCCTGAATTCGGTAAATTATCCAACAGGAATGTTGAAGAATTAGAATCTCACAGAGACATTGCTGATACTACTAAGAAAAATCCACAGGACTTTGCACTTTGGAAAAAACGTGAAGGCACAGATGAACCAACATGGCCTTCTCCATGGGGGGACGGAAGACCTGGATGGCACATTGAAGATACAGCCATTACAGAATATTACTTCGGTCCGCAATATGACGCTCACGGTGGAGGGCTTGACTTGATTTTCCCACACCACGAAGCTGAAATTACTCAAATGGAAGCGGTTTCTGGAAAAGCTCCAATGGTCAAATTTTGGTTGCATACAGGATTTTTAAATGTAAATGGAGAAAAAATGTCAAAATCCTTAAATAATTTCATTACAATCCGTGATTTGCTTAAGGATTATGATGCTGAAACTTTCAGATTCTTTGTGTTATCTACTCACTACAGAAGTCCGATTGACTTTTCAAAAGATTCACTTCACCAATCCGAAAAAAGCTTGGATAGAATTAGAAAATACTATGAGCTTTTAGATGTTGAAGTTGGAGAGGAATTTGCTTCTGACTATGAAGTATTGGACAAATGGTCTGGTGAATTCTTTGACAGTATGGATGATGACTTTAACACTCCAAAGGCTATTGCAGCCATTTTCGGTTTGATTAATGATTCCAAAAATGAATTGGATACATTATCCAGTGATGATAAGATAGCTATTAAAGCATTCTTGGATGATGCGGCTCATATTTTTGGCGTTAGCTTTGAGATTGAAGAAGTTAATGCAGGTTCAGATGATTTGCTTGATATGATTTCTGAAATTAGATCTGAGCTAAGAGCTAACAAGCAATATGATTTATCTGATAAAATAAGAAGCGACCTACAAGATTTAGGTTATGAAATAAATGATTAGGGAATTTTCATTCTCTCTTTTTTTTTCTTTTTGATTACTCTTTTTAAATTGTCATTATAGGATAATTTATATCATATTAAGTCAATATTTTTTATTATATATTATCAATTTTATTTGTATATATGACAATTTAAATGGATTTATTTTTATGAAGTTAAATAGGTTTTTATTAATAGGTATTTTTTTACTGGCGGTTATGTTAATGGGGTCTGTTAGTGCAGCAGATAATGCAAATGGAGATTCCATTAAATTAGATGAAAAAGCTATTGAATTGGAAACTGAAGATGCTACATTTAATTCTGTGGGTGAAATTGGAATTGATGCCGATTCAGATATTAGTTCGGATAATTCAATTTCCAATTCGATTAAGGAATCTGATTATAATTGCGAGGAATTAAAGAATGCAAATGATGATGAGTTCGTAATAAGCGAAAATGAAAGTGAAGCAACAAAGATTACTCCCAAATTAACTGTCACTCCAAGCGCACAAACATACAAATATGGTGCGGATGTCATATTGACAGTTAGCCTAACCGATAATGAGGATGTTGGAATTGGAGGTGTAATCACAGTTATCGTTGATAATGAGGATTACGTGGTCAATGTTTCAAACGGTAGAGGTACATTAACAATTTCCGGTTTGGAAAACGGGACATATGATGTTTTAGCAATGTTCAATGGCACTGAAGAATATGAAAATGTAACCAATTCTGATGCACAGTTCATAGTTAACAAATCAAAACGCGTTACAGCGGATGTTGTAGTTGAAAATGCTACTTATGGAAATCCTGCAGTTCTTAAGATAACTAATTTATGTGATGTTGACGGCAAGAAATTGTCAGCTTTTGGAGGTTATCAGATTGTTGGTCCTGTAACTCCGTATGGGTCAATGTTCGTATCAAAGGGAAAAGCCACTGTCAATCTTAATAATCTACCTGCTGGAAATTATTCAATATATATCGTATTTGGAAATAATGTTGGTGGAGATTATGAGTTTGACAATTATATTGTAAATTTCACAGTATTTGAAGCACCTGTAATCTTGTCTGCTAATGCAACAGAATATTATTATAAATCAACCGGTTGTATAAAGATTAAAGTTTCAGACTATAAGAATAATGCAATTTCAGGTAAAATCAATGTGACTATTGATAATCAGACATATGTCTCAGATGTTACAGTCACAAATGGTGATGTGAATGTCACTCTGCAAGACCTTTCAGCAGGTGAACACTCAGCTGAAATAACATTTAATGCGGATAATTACGAATTGACACGTATCACAACTGTATTTAATGTAGTGCCAAAAATCGTCACAAATCTTGTAGCAGACAATCTTGTCATGAGCTATAAGGATGGTTCTTTTTGGGCAGTTAATTTAACTGACAGTAATAATAAAGCGATTTCCAAGGAGTCTATTAAAATTACTGTTCTAGGTAAGGTTTATAGTCGTGTAACTGATGATGATGGTGTTGCATCATTGCCTATCAATTTAGCTCCCGGAATTTATGATATCAGTGCGGATTATGAGGGCAATGAGGATTATGCAAATGCTTTCATTAACAGAACAGTGACTGTTACTAAAGCTATTGCCATTTTATCTGCAGAAAACATAGTCATGACTTACAAAGATGGTTCTGATTTATTAGTTACTTTAACTGATTCAAACGGCGGTCCGATTGCGGATGTAAATGTTAAAATTGATGTTGGTAAAGAATATAGTATTAAAACCAATAGTAGCGGTATTGCAAAATTACCAATCAACTTAGCTCCAGGAAACTACACCGTAAGCACAAGCTTCAATACTTCAAAATATGAAGCAGAATCAATTACATCACTGGTCACTGTCAATAAGGCAACCCCGGTTTTAACTGGAAATGACCTGGTGGCCGAATACAAGGGAGGATCAAAATACAACGTAACCTTGACTGATGAAAATGGCAATGCATTGTCAAATTGCGTTGTGAAAATCACTGTTCTAGGAAAAACATATAATATAAGGACAGATTCTAAAGGTGTTGCATCATTGCCGATAAACTTAGCGGTCGGTAATTATACTGTTTCAGCTGAATTTGGAGGAAACAGTAAATTGGCTCCTGTTGAAATAATAAACACTATCTCTGTTGTTAAACCTGAAATCGCAATAGTTGCTAATGATATTAACATGACTTACAAGGACGGTACATGTTATGATGTGCAATTGATTGATAGAAATGGTAATCCTTATGCTATTGCTGGTGAAATAGTTAAAATGACTATCAAGGGTAGAACATATCAGTGCAAAACCAATGCACAAGGTATTGCATCCTTACCGATTAACTTAGCTTCTGGAATATATTCTATTATTGCAGAATATGGCGGCAAGGTAATATCCAACAGCATTACTGTAAACAAATAATATCTTTAAGGCTTTCATCAAGCCTTTATCTTTTTTTTTAATAGAATTTTAATATTTTTTTTACTTTTTGATTTAATTTTTAAAAATATAACAATCTTTAAATACTAAAAATAACATACGTTATGGTTATATAACGTTAGTTATAATTAATTCTACTATTTTTTAGGCATACCAAAACATTTATATATGAATGATAACAATTGTTATATAGTGAATATAACACGTGATATATTTTACTGAAATTAATTTATAAAGGTGATATTTAATGACAAATAAAAATTACGGATTAGCAACATTAGGTGTACGCGCAGGACAAACTCCAGACCCAGCAACAGGGGCTCAGGCGGTTCCGATTTATCAAACTACTTCATATGTATTTAAAGACTCCGATGAAGCTGCAAGAAGATTCGCCCTTCAAGAATTTGGACAAATTTACTCTAGATTAACTAACCCTACCAGTGATATATTTGAGGCAAGAATTGCCGCTATCGAAGGCGGTAACTCAGGTCTTTCAACATCAAGTGGTCTTGCAGCAATTTCATATGCAATATTAAATGTAACCGAACCTGGAGACAACATCGTTTCAGCAGACAACCTTTACGGCGGAACATATCAACTGTTCAATTACACTTTCAAGGATCTTGCAAGGGAAGTCAAGTTCGTCAACTCACAGGACTTGCAGGCTTTTGAAGATGCGATTGATGAAAAGACAAAGGCAATCTATGTTGAATCCATTGGAAATCCAAAATTGGATGTTCCGGATTTCGAAGCGCTTGCAGAAATTGCACATTCACATGACATTCCGTTAATTGTAGATAACACTGTTGGTGTAGGTTTGGTAAGGCCATTGGAACATGGCGCTGATGTTATTGCAGCATCTGCAACCAAATATGTCGGAGGCCATGGTACTGCAGTTGGAGGATACATTGTTGATTCAGGTAAATTCAATTGGGGAAACGGCAAATTTGCAAACTTTACCAACCCTGATCCAAGTTACCATGGACTAGTATTTTGGGATGCATTTGGAGATGTTCCTGAACTTGGAAACCTCGCATTTACTGTAAGGGCAAGAGCAAGACTTTTAAGAGACCTCGGTGCAACTCAAGCTCCTGTACACAGCTTCATATTCCTTCAAGGACTTGAAAGCCTTGATGTTAGAGTAAAAAGACACTCTGAAAATGCACTTAAAGTAGCAAAATTCTTGGAAGCTCACCCTAAAGTAAAATGGGTAAACTATCCAGGTTTAGAATCCCATCCAACTTATGAAATCAATAAAAAATACCTTAAGGATAACTTTGCAGGCATCTTGGGATTTGGTGTTGAAGGTGGAGAGGAAGCTGGCAGAAAAGTAATCGAGAAACTTGAATTATTCTCTATACTTGCAAATATTGGAGATGCAAAAAGCCTTGCAATTCATCCGGCAAGTACCACACATCAACAATTAACTCCTGAAGAACAAGAAGCAACAGGGGTTACACCTGACTTTATTAGGTTATCTATTGGTTTAGAAGATGTTAATGATTTAATTGATGATTTAAGTCAAGCATTAGATAGTATATAAATTACTATCTAATTTCAAATTTTTAAAATGCAATTGGGAGATTAAGAATGTATTTAGATAACTCAGCAACTACACAAGTAAGCCAAGAAGTTTTTGAAGAAATGAA
>CAJGDA010000104.1 GCA_904501935.1 uncultured Methanobrevibacter sp.
GAATCAGGAATCGACCATGTTTTGGATTTGGATGACATAGAACAGATTAGAAAACTTGGTAATGTAAAAATAATTGCAAATTCTGATGATGCAGACATCTATTTGGTTGGCATTAACGGTGAAGGAGACGGATTTTTAGATTTAAAAGATGATTTTGCAGATTCAGCAGATATTGCAAATGCAAAAAAGGCCAAAAGCGAAGGAAAAACTGTATGTGCATATATAGTAATCACTGATAAGGCACATGAACAATTAGCAGTCAAATTAGGTTCTATCGTTGATTACATTATTCTTGTTGGAACAGATTGGACAATCATCCCGCTTGAAAATATCATTGCAGACTTGCAAAAGGAAGATGTTGAAATTATTGCAGCGGTACGTGACTTGGAAGGCGCCAAAGTTGCACTAGAAACATTGGAACATGGAACTGATGGTGTAATCTTTGAAGCAAATGACTTCAATAACACTAAAAAGATTGCTGAAGAGGTTGTTAAAGCATCACAAACAAAATATGATTTGAAAATAGCTACTATAACAAATGTCAAACCACTTGGCTCAGGTGACAGGGTATGTGTCGATACAACTGACATGATGAAGCCTGGCGAAGGAATGCTTATTGGTTCCTATTCAAAATCCATGTTTTTAGTACATTCCGAATCTTTAGAAAGCGAATATGTTGCTTCCCGTCCATTTAGAGTGAATGCAGGTCCTGTTCAGGCATATGTAATGGTTCCGGGAAATAAAACAAGATACCTATCAGAACTTGTTGCAGGAGATGAAGTTCTAATTGTAAACACTGAAGGCGAAACTAGAACTGCTTATGTTGGAAGAAGCAAAATCGAGAGAAGGCCTTTAATATTAATTGAAGCTGAGTATGAGGGTCAAATTATCAGAACACTTCTTCAAAATGCCGAAACAATTAGAATTGTTGATGAGAATGATGAAGCATTGTCAGTAGCTGATGTGAAGGCAGGCGACAGGGTTAAAGTTTACATTGAATCAAATGCCCGTCACTTTGGAATAGCTATTGATGAAACAATTATCGAACAATGAGGTAATAATATGTCACAGGTACGAGCATTCTTAGCTATTGATTTAGATGATGATTTGAAACCAAAAATACATAAAATCATAAAGGAATTTAAAAAAACTGATGCCAGAATCAAATATGTTGAATTAACTAATTTGCATTTGACTTTAAAATTCTTTGGAGAAATTGATACAAACGGTTTGGAATTGCTTGAAGAAAGGATAGCGGATGTTGTATCTGATTTTGAGCCTTTTGATATTAAGATTAAAAGTTGCGGTGCTTTTCCAAACAAAAATCATGTTAAAGTCATTTGGGTTGGAATAGAGGATGATTCAATCATAAGAAATTTGCATGACAAGCTTGACAAGGAATTCACTCGTTTAGGTTTTGATAAGGACAAGAAATTCTCAACACATCTAACTATTGGCCGTATGAAAGCAGCTAAAAATAAGGATAAGGTCAAATCCACTATTGAAGAGTTCAGTGATGTTGAAATAGGAGAGATGAGAGTTAATAAAATTTCTCTTAAAAAATCAACTCTCAAACCATCCGGTCCAATTTATGAAGATTTAAAAGTATTTGAATTGTGATTTCATGAATTATGATTTAATATTAAAGGATATAAAGCCAACTCCCAATGAGAAAAATGAAATTAATGAACTTTCATCAAAATTAATGAATTTTTTGCAAAAATCATGTGATGAAAAAGGTATTGGTGCAAATGTGGCTCTAGTAGGTTCAGTCGCAAAAAACACTGCACTTAAAGGTAAATCAGACATTGATATTTTCATTGCATTTCCGCTGGATACTGATAAGCAATATTTAAAAAAAGTGGGTTTGGATTTAGCTCATGAGTGCTGCAGCGAATTCAAAAGCATTGCAGAACATCATTTCGCTTCACATCCATATGTCACAACACATATTGATGGATTTGAGGTTGACATTGTTCCTTGCTATGCAATCAATGATGGCAGTGAGCTTAAATCAGCAGTTGACAGAACCATTCTTCATACCCGCTATGTAAAAGCTAATTTAAGTGAAAATCAGATTGATGAAGTTCTTCTATTGAAAAGATTCATGGCAATGACCGGCACATATGGCTCTGAATTTAAGGTTGGTGGTTTTGCCGGCTATTTATGCGAATTATTGATTATTCACTATGGAACATTTGAAAATACTTTAAAGGAAGCTATCCATTGGAAATATGGTGAAAGCATAGATTTGGAAAATTATGGAACTTCAAAATCCTTTGATGATCCTTTGATTGTAATTGACCCAACTGACATGAACAGAAATGTGGGTGCTGCTTTGAGATTGGATAAGATGGCTGAATTTATCCAGTCAGCACGCAATTATATTTTTTCAGATAATAAAGAGGATTACTTCTACCCGTTAAGTAGAAGTTTGAATAAACAAGATATATTAAATGAGTTCAATGATAGAAACAGCGATTTAATCGCAATATGCTTTGACATTCCGGATATTCCGTTAGATACTTTACACCCTCAGCTTAGAAAGACAACTGAAGCCCTTGAAAGGAAATTAAATGATGAAGAATTCAACGTATTCAAAGCGGATTATTGGAGTGATGAATACAAATCCGCCATTATATTATTGGAACTCGCTTCATCAAAATTAAATGACATTAAAGTTAATGTTGGCCCAAAGGTTTTCATCAATCAGGCATGCGAAAACTTTGTGGCAAAATATGGCCGTGAAAACTGTTACGTTCAAGGCGACTTTTTGGTACACACCCAAGAAAGGGAATTCAATAATGCAAAGGATCTGGTTGAACACATATTCACTCCAGACCATATCAGACTTATTAAAGTTGGAAAAAACCTTAAAAAAACTATTATTGATACTTTTAGATTCATTAACATCGACGAGATGGAAAATGATGATTATTTGAAATTTTTGGATGATTTTATAAATCCTGGACAATACATTGTAAGGTGAACTGATGGGGCAAAGCAAAACTGAAGAGATTGATTTAATTGTAAACCACCCTAAAAAAGCAATTAATAAGTTAGCATTACCTATTATTATCAGCAATTTATTTATGACCCTTAACAATATTATTGATGGTATTTGGGTTGCAGGATTAGGTCCGGAGTCTCTTGCTGCAGTTGGTTTTGTAACACCATTGTTCTTTGCATTTGTCGGCATTGCAAACGGTTTGGGCGCAGGTTCAAATAGTTTGATAGCCAGATGCATAGGCGCTGAAAAGTACCATGATGCAGGAAACAGCGCAATTCACTCTATAATGTTATGTTTCATCGTAACTGTCTTTTCAACAGTTTTGATTCTAGTTATTTTAAAACCTCTGCTTTTGACAATGGGTGCCGGTGAGGTAATAAATTACGCTTTAACTTATGGATATATTGTTTTGGGCGGAGTATATTCCTTGTTTATTCCAGCAATGTTGGCTGCAATATTCAGGTCTCAAGGAGAAATCGAGAGAGCATCATATCCTTTAATGCTAACCGCTATAATCAATATGATTTTGGATCCGATCTTTATTTATGTATTGGGATGGGGCATTACAGGAGCGGCTATTGCAACAGTTCTTGCAGCAACACTTGCAATGCTTCCTATGCTTTATTGGATGTTCTATAAAAAGGATAGCTTTTTGGAAATCCGATTAAGTGAATATAAAAGAGATTTGTCAATTTATAAGGAAATTCTAGTCGTAGGTGTTCCTGCAAGTCTAGAGCAGTTCATTCTTTCTTTCGTATCAATCTTAATGAATTATTGGTTAACATTATTGTCAGGAACAATAGCGGTAGCGGCTTATACAGCAACTTGGAGATTAATTTCTATTGGAATATCCCCTTTAATTGGTATTGGAGTTGCTGCATTGACAGTAGGTGGAGCCGCTTACGGCGCTCGTAATTTGGATAATTTGAAAACCGCATTGAATTATGGTGTTAAATTAGGTATGATTTCATCAGTAATTATATGCTCATTCTTCTTTATATTTGCAGAACCTCTATCATTTATCTTCTCATATTCTGCAAGCAGTGCAGTATTGTCTGCTAGAGTTGTTGAAGCTTTAAGAATTTTATGTTTCTTTATATTGTTCATGCCGTTAGGTATTGTAGCAGGTAACATTTTCCAATCAATGGGAAAGGGAACAATATCCTTAATTCTAACAATACTCAGATCATTTATCCTAGAAGTATTATTTGCAGGTTTATTTGCGTTCGTATTTGATTTAGCCGATATTGGTATTTATATTGGGATTGTATGCGGTATGTCAATCGGTTCTATAATTGGATTTATTTATGTAAACTACTATCTAAATAAACATAGAAGTTACTTTAAATAAGTGTAGTGAAATTTTTCGTCCAGCAATTCATATTATTTAATGTAATTAACATGTTAGACTTTAATTTATTTTTTTTTAAATTTCTATTAAATTTGAAAATTATTGTTAAATTAACTAAATATGTGAATTTTTATCAATTTTTTTGTAATTCATTTCAGAAAGTTTTATAATATTCCTTTTAGATAATATTATTCATGTCTGAGATTAAAAAAATCACAGTTGATGTTGATGTTGAACAGTTTTATGATGACTATGTTGATTTTGAAAAAGTCTCTAAATTATGCATTGAAGAGCAGGAAATGTTAGGATATAACTGGAATTATCCTCCATTTGATTTTGATGTCGATGATGTATGGAATTCTTATAATAAACTTAAGATTATAGCTTTTAAGATTGACTTTTCAGCCGAAGAATTGGAACATACTTTTTCTGATGATGAATTGAATTTTGTTTTAAAACGATTTGAAAGGCTCAAAGTTAAATTGATGAATGACATTTACGCGCAAGAAAGTGAAGATGCTTTAGGATTATATTTGGGCAAATGCAACATGTGCATGAGATGTACAAGGGAATTTGGAGCACCTTGCAAAATGCCATTTAAGATGAGATATTCCATAGAATCTTTAGGTGGTGAAGTGGACAGGGCCATCGAAGAAATCTTAGGATATAAAATTCTTTACGCTCATGATGGTAAACTACCCGAATATTTAATATTCGTTGGTGGCTTATTATATGACAAAAAATAGGTGATAAAATGAAGGTTAGTGTAATTGGAGGAACCGGACCACAAGGACTTGGAATTGCTGAAAGATTAGCTATTGCTGGTGTTGAAGTAATTGTAGGTTCAAGAAAAGAAGAAAAAGCTTTAGAAGTAGTTGCACAAGCTAAAGAAGACTTAGCAGACTATGACTTAAAC
>CAJGDA010000105.1 GCA_904501935.1 uncultured Methanobrevibacter sp.
GAGTTCTGCGATGCAATTGGATGTGCTAAATGTATTGTCATGGGAGGAGAGCAATTCTCAGCAAAAGCATTCAACGGAGTTAAAAAATACTGTGATGCAACAATCTACAACAGTTACGGACCGACCGAAGCAACAATAGCTTCAAACTACAAGGAAATAACCAATCCAGAAAACATCACAATCGGAAAAGCCCTTAAAAACTACGTAACTGAAGTAAGAGACATTGACGGTAAGCTTCTGCCTCAAGGCGTAATGGGAGAACTTTACATTGGAGGTGTCGGTGTAGGTAAAGGATACTACAATATGCCGGACAAAACCAGAGAGGTGTACTTGACTATTGATGATATTCCATATTACAAGAGTGGGGATTATGCAATCGAGCTTCCTGACGGAGACATAGACATCAAAGGAAGAATCGACAACCAAATCAAACTCAGAGGACTGAGAATAGAAATCGGAGAAATCGAATCCAACATATCCAATTTCTCTAACATTAAGCAGAATGTTGTAGTAATCAAGGAAATCAGAAATAACGAACACCTATGCGCATACTTCACAGCAGAAGGTAAAATCAACAAGGATGAGCTTAAATCCTACTTAAGTGAAAGGCTTACACAATACATGGTTCCAACAGTCTTTATGCAGATTGACGAGATGCCACAGACCCCTAACGGAAAAACTGATGTGAAAGCATTGCCTGAGCCTAAACTGGAATTGACATATGTAGCTCCTAAAAACAAGCTTGAACAGACAATCTGTGCAATATATTCATCAATTCTGGATATAGAAATAGTTGGTGCAGAGGATAACTTCTTTGAAATAGGTGGAACATCACTTATCGCATCCAAACTTATCATCGAGCTACTAAAACAAGATTATGATGTGAAATATGACGACATCTTTAGAAATCAAACCCCAAGAAAAATGGCCAGTTTCCTATCCGGTGATGAAATAGATGATGATTTGGATGTGGACATCATTGAAAACTATGACTACACCAAAATCAACAAGCTTCTCGAGGAAAATAACTTTGAAAACTTTGCCAAAGGCAAAAACATTGAATTGGGCAATGTACTTCTGACTGGAGTTACCGGTTTCATGGGTATCCATGTTTTATACGAATACATTAAAAATGAAGATGGAACCATATACTGTATGTTAAGAAAAGGTCAATTCGACACTTGTGAAGAACGCTTAATAGATTTAATGAATTACTACTATGAAGAGGACTTCACAGACCTAATAGGATCACGCATAATCTTAAGTGAAGGAGACATAACCAACCTGGATGACTTCAAAAAGCTTGATAATTATCAAATCGATACAATAATCAACTGTGCAGCTATTGTAAAACACTACACTCACGATGATTATATCTTTAGAGTTAATGTTGACGGTGTAATCAACGGACTTGAATATGCCGAAGCAAACAACATTACTTATGTCCAGATATCAACCACAAGTGTCCTGGATGAATTTACAGAGGATACAGACATTTCAGATGTTCACTGTGATGAAAAAACACTCTACTGGGGACAAGACCTGTCCAACAAATACCTGAACAGTAAGTTCCTTGCAGAAAGAATGGTTCTTGAAAAGGCATTGAACGGCCTTAATGTGAAAATCATCAGGGTAGGAAACCTCATGGCACGTCAATCTGACGGAAGATTCCAGAAAAACTTTGATACCAATGCTTTCCTAAACGGTATTAAAGCCATTAAAAACTTGAAGGCCACTATTCCTGAAATATCTGAAGAGGTTGTTGAATTGAGCCCAATAGATTATGTGGCGAAAGCAACTCTTGAACTTGCAAAAACACCAAAAGAATGTACAGTATTCCATGCAGTCAGTGACAAATTAATACCTACTAGCGACATAATTGATGTATTGAATTCATTTGGATTCGGCATTGAGGAAGTCACACCTGAAGAGTTTAGAAAAATCTATGAACAGAACATGGATGAAAACATTCAGGGAATTATTACAGCTGATTTAACCATTGATGATTTTACTGAAGATGATAAAGAAACTGGACCTGTTGAAAGTGACAGCGGTGAACTTGTCATGATGAATCAGACACTTGAAATCCTCAAAACATTTGGATTCACCTGGCCGGAATGTGGTAAAGATTATCTTACACGATTTATAAAACATTTAATAGAAGTAAAATATTTTGATTAAGGAGAATGAAGATGGATTTTAAAATAGCGGATAGTAAATTCAAAGAATTATTAATACCAAGCCTGCTTCTAGTCATGGCTTTGAACATAAGTTCTGTTGTTGATAGCTTTTTTGTTGGTTCATTTATTGGTCCAAATGCAGTTGCTGCAATTGAACTTTTAGAACCTGTAATTTTATTAATGACTGTTTTTGAATGGTTATTTGGACTTGGAGGGCAAATTATTTCAATAAATAAAAAATCTGAATTTGATATTGATGGAAGTAATCGGTACTTTACAACATCAATGGTCGTGTCATTTATTGCATCATTGATAATGGCTGGTGTATGCTTTTTCTTCATGGACCCTCTGGCTACACTTTTAGGTTCCTCACAAGCTACAAAACCTCTCGTATTGCAGTATTCTACATTTTTATTTGGATGTTTTGTTGTGTCTACAATAGCTTCAGTGCTTACACAGTATATCCGTGTGGATGACCAGCCAAACTTTGCATCAGCAGTTATCATTGTAGCTAATGTAATCAATATCATCCTGGATTATGTATTTCTGTCCTCAGGCATGGGTATGACTTCCGCATCACTCGCATCATTTATAGGATATACATTGTGCCTTGTATTATGTTTATGGTATATCCGCAATCCAAAAAGAACATTCAGATTTGTTCGCTCAGCACTTGAAATTAAAACTTTCCTTAAAACAACATGGAAAATGACTAAGGTTGGTTTTCCAGGTGCTAGTATGGGAATCTTTGATGTTATATTCGTCTATATAATGAACAGATTCTTAGGTTTAACATTAGGAGACCTCGGACTGACTACTTACATGTTGTGTATGGATATATTGGTAATCGGAAGTATTGTTGATGTTGGAATTTCAGAAACATTGACATCCATAGTTCCTGTATATTATACAAAGCATGATTATGTGAATTTGAATCATTTGATTAGGATTTCACTTATAATTGCAGGAATCTGTGCAGTAATATTGACAGTATTCGTATGGGTCTGGCCAGAAGGATTTTTGGCACTTTACGGATTCAACAAAATGGAAATTGCTGACTTCGTAATAAATGCACTTAAACTATATTCACTCTTCTTTATAGTATCCGTACTTCCTAGCCTGCTGATATTCTACTACGAAGCCATTGAACGGTCTGCCCTTTCAACTGTGTTTTCCGTGCTTTACACCCTCGTACTCCCATTGATTTGTGTAATTGGATTATATAATCTGATTGGATCAAACGGAATATGGTTAGGATTCCCAATATCATGTTTACTAACAATAATTATCATCTACATCACCGTTAAAGTTATTCAAAGAAGGGAACCAAAATACAGTGGCCTATTCTTCATCGAAGAGGACCTGATGGATAAAACTAAAAACTTTGTACTTACAGACAATAATTTGAGAGCAAAAGAAGAATGTTTAGAGCACCTGAAAAATCTGAATGCCGGTGATGAATTCTGCAATAATGTCAATAAAATCTTTGATGTTATTTTTGACACAATTCCTCACGGTAAATATGTGGAAGTATTAGTTATAGATTATGATGACAACATCCATGTTGACATCAAATACGATGGAGATAAGGAAACTCTTGAACATCTAAAACATAACTTCCCAGAAGGCCTTTTCAAATATGCAGAAGTTTTAGGATTCAATACCATAGAATACGTTAAGGTCAAAAGCTAAATATTTAGATGTGAATTATATTTTTTAATATATAAAAAAAGAATTCTGAGATTTATATAATCTCAGAATTAAAGTCTTCTGCAGTTTCAGTGTCTTCTACACCTCAAACTCAGACATGAGTACACCTTAAAATATTTTTTAATTGATAATTAATTAATTGGGCATTAATGGCCTATTATTTATTTGAAAGGTAATAAATCAATTTTGTTCCTGGTTTAATATACTTAAATCTAAGTGAATACGAACAATTCGTATAAAACTTATAAAAAAGTTCCGATGCTCATCGATTCGGACCAGTAACTCCAATAGATAATATTTTGTAATACTTATAAGATTTTAAAAGACAAACCAAACTAATGCTTAATTAAATACTTCTAAATGGATATATTCCATTCTTTTCATAACTATTCTGAAGCCAGTAGGCGAGTATTGGATCAGAAATTTGGTATTTGTCATTTGCATATTCAATTAAGTCAAAATCAAGCAGGCGATTCAATGGCCTATTAAGTGATCCACTAGTAACTTCTAATGTGTTAGCTATTTCAATTCTCTTTTTAGGATTGTCAAGTAAAGAAATTATTATTTTCTGTTCTTGAAATGTTAATTTAGACCACATGAATACGAAATGTACTGCAAGATAGTCAATCGAATCTTTAAATAATTCAATGATATTATTTTCTGTTAGGGTTATGCTTTCCGGGAGAATTTTTGCAAATATATTGATGTAATAAGGTATTCCTCGAGTGCATTTATAAAATCTTTCAAATCCATCATCATCCAGCAATATGTTTCTTGGAATTGATTCAATGTATTCCCTTGTTGTTTGTTTTGAAAATGGATGGATTTCAATTGTTAGCATTCTTCCTCCAAATGCACCTTCCTTTCCATTTAAATCATTGATTAAACTGTCTTTTAAACTCATGCTTCCGCAAAATAAGTATGCAACATTTTTTTGGTTTTGAATGAAGCTGCGCATATACCATAAAAATTTGTCCACATCGTCTAAATCTTTAATCAATTGGATTTCATCAATGAAAATGAATACTCCTTTTAATTTATCGCTATTGTCTTCATAAATTTTTTGGGGCAATTCCATTACAAAATCTGCTAATCTTGCATAATTTTCCTCACTTTCAAAGATGGGTACTGGAATGTGTTCATAGGATAAAATCTTATCTATTTTGAATTTATTTGTTTTAAAGTATTTTTCTATTTTTTTGTCAACTGTTCTTAAACCGAATTCCTTCGAAGCTTTTATTATTGCATCATAGATGATTTTGATTATGCTGCCTCGACTTAGCTTTTTTTGTTGGTATGCATTACTTCTTGACAAATCAATATCTACTACC
>CAJGDA010000106.1 GCA_904501935.1 uncultured Methanobrevibacter sp.
AGCAAAAGAAATCGCTGCAGAAATCATAGACAAGATTCCAGGAATCAAAACAATCGATACTGGTGTATTAGAAAAAGCAAGAATCATTGAAAAAATCACTCCGTTATTAATTGGATTAAACATTAAATACAGATCCCATTATGGTGGTTTAAGAATTACAGGAATTCCTGCACTAGACAAAGACTGATTTGATTATATTTGTGAGTGAAATCTAGATAGGTAGTTTATTATTTAATAATAGTACTTTTCAATCTATGTATTCTTTCAATATTTGTAATAATAACTATTTTATCTATTTTTCATATTTGATTGTGAGTTTAATATTAAGTTAATTAAGGTGATAATATGATAATGGTTTTAGCAAAGGCTATTCCAAATGATGAATCTGCAAAAGAAAAAGTTATTGAATTTGCACAAGATTTAATCACTAAATCTAAAGCAGAAGATGGAAATGTAGATTATAATTTATTTGAAAACACAGGTGACGGCTCTTTAATGTTTGTTGAACAATGGGAATCAAAAGAAATTTTAGGAGCACATTTACAAACAGAACATTTCCTTAATTTTGGTGCTAATATTGATGGATTACTTGCTGATGAACTTGAAATAAACGTTTTTGATGCAGATCCTACTGATTTATAAATTCATTGGTTAATATTTTAACCAATATCTTTTTTTTAATTTTTTATAGTATTACTCAATATTTTGTAATTTATTAAATACTTTTATTAATAAACAAATCTATATTTATAGTATTAAATATTATTGAGGAGTCAAAAAAATGCATGAATTATCAATGGCTCAGGGAATTATTAATGCAGTTTTAGATACTGCTGAAGAAAATAATGCAACTGAGGTTACTGAAGTCACTGTTGAAGTAGGTAGGCTTGCGATGATAAATCCTGAACAATTACAATTCATTTTAGGAGTATTAGTTGAAAATACAATAATGGATGATGCAAAAATTAATTTTGAAGAAATTCCTGCTGAAATTCAATGTTATGACTGTGATTTTCAAGGAGAAGCCATTTTAGATGATAAGGATCACTATGCGCCGTTGGTCAAATGTCCAAAGTGTGATAGTCTTAATGTAGAAACTTTAAATGGAAAAGATATTGTTGTTAAGAATATTGTTATTGAAAAACCTGATGATATTTAATTTTATGGAGGAAGAGATATGCACCAAGTAGCTGATGTAGAAGTAGCAAAAAATATTATGGATGCTAATAAAAGATTAGCTCACAAAAATTTACATAAACTAGAAGATAACGGAATATTTTGTGTTGATTTTGTCGGAGCAATTGGTTCTGGTAAAACAACTTTGATTGAAGAAATTATTGATAATACTGATTACAAAATTGGTGTTTTAGCAGGAGATGTCATCTCAAAATTTGATGCTGGACGTATTGAAAAGCACAATGTTCCTGTTGTAGGTTTAAACACTGGAAAAGAATGTCACCTGGATGCGCACTTGGTAGGTCATGGTCTTGCAGATTTACCATTAGATGACCTTGACATGGTTATTATTGAAAATGTTGGTAATTTGATTTGTCCAGTTGACTTTGAACTTGGTTCTCATTTAAGGATTGTTGTTGTAAGTGTAACAGAAGGTGACGATACTGTTGAAAAACATCCGATTATTTTCCAAACTTCAGATGTTGTTGTAATCAACAAAGTAGACTTGGCAGATGCTGTTGGTGCTGATGCAGATAAAATGGTTGCTGATGCGCAAAAATTAAACCCTAATGTTAAGGTTATTAAATCTAGCTTGAAAGAGGGTTGCGGATTAGACGAAATTATTACTGCAATCGAAGAAGCAAAAAATAATTAAGCAATTTTATTTGGTGGTTTCATGAAGGTATGGATAGATATTTCAAATGCACCTCATGTGAGGTTTTTTAAAGATGTTATTAAGTATCTTGAAGCCGAAGGTGAAGATGTAATTGTTACAGCAAGGCAATTTGGTGATATCCATAAATTAATGGAAATGTATGATATTGATTTCATATCAGTTGGAAAGCATGGTGTGAGCCTGTATGACAAATTAAAGGAAAGCACTTCAAGAGTTTATAATCTTGTAGATGTTATACATGATGAAAAGGTGGATGTTGCCCTTAGCAAGCATTCTATTGAACTTCCTAGAATCTCATTCGGTTTAGGAATTCCAAGTTTGTACGTTTTAGACAATGAACATGCACTTGCCGCTAATAAGTTAACCCTTCCATTATGTGATAGGATTATTACACCAAAAATTATTGATATGTGGAAATTAATGAAGTTTGGAGCTGATCCAAATACTATCATTTCTTATGATGGAACCTCCGAGTTAATGCATTTTAAAAGTTTTGAATATAATGATAATGTTTTTGAAGACTTAAATTTAAAATTAAATCATCCAAAAACTATTTTAATGAGGCCTGAACCTTCATTAGCATCTTACTTGGATGCCGATTGTAGAAAATCAGTATTGTCTCCAATAGTTGATGAGTTAAAAAATGTTGCAAATATTTTAATCCTTCCAAGATTTAAAGAACAGTCTGATATTTTTGAAGGTATTGAAAATGTTTCAATTTTAAAACCTCCAGTCGATACATCCAGTTTAATTAAAAAATGCGATCTTGTAATTGGTGCTGGTGGTACAATGAATAGGGAAGCCGCAATTTTGCAAACTCCTGTAATTTCATGTTATCCTGGTGAAACATTATCAGTTGATCAGTATTATATCAATCAGGGATTAATGTATAGGTCTAATGATCCTGATGAAGTTATTCATAAGGCTTTGGAGTTTATAGTAAATCCACATAAAAATATTGATGTCAAAACTGATGACTTATTCCAAATTATTATTGATAATTTATATGACCTTGCAAAAAATGGTAAATAATTATATAGTAATAATTTTAAATAATATTATATAACATTTTTAATTTTTTTGGGCTGGTAGCTCAGATGGTAGATCGTCGCCTTGGCATGGCGGAGGCCCCGGGTTCAAATCCCGGTCAGTCCATTTAATAATTTTTAAAATAAAAAATAATTGTGATAAAAATATGTTATTAATTGCTCAAAATCATTTACAGTTAATTGTTGAAGTAGGTGTAATGCTATTTGTTAGTTTAGTGTTCTGCCTTAACTTAATTCCTTTGTCTCTTAGTGTTGTGACCTTTTTATCATTGTTCTTATTGGGAGGTTTCACTCTTCTTTTCGGAGCAGATATATTATTTCTTGTGGTATCTTCAAGTCAAGCAGAATTTACTCACCCATTTGGGCCAATTGCATTACTCGGAGCAGTTACAGCTCTTGCAGCCCTGAAAGTGATGAAGGAATCGGGAGTGGATATAAGGCCACTTAGAAGATTTGTAATATTGTTCATTGCATGTATTACAGTATTCGGTGGTCTAATGCACAGGTCATTTTTAATATTGTGGATAATAGGTTTGTTCTTTGGTTATTTAATTATCTCAAAATCTTTCAGGGAAAAATCTGTATTTACTATGAAAAGAATTCTTATGTTCTTAGGGCTTGCAGCCGCTGGTTTTGCTCTTCTAGAAGTTGTGGCTCGTGTAACTGGCATGACAATTTTTTCACCTCTCTTAAGGATGGGTAGAATTGAGCAATACTCTTTATCAAGTATTAAGACAGTATTAAATAATATTCAGTTAATTGGGCATAATGCAAATGCTTCTTATTGGGGTGCTGAAGGTACAGCTTTCGCTGAAGGTTATGTTACACTTCCAATGCAATTTGTATTGTTCTTTGGCTTGCCATTCCCAATGTTTTTCGGAGTATTAGTAAACCAAAAAGATACAATCGATTATATGCTTCCAGGTATCTTTGGATACGGATTTGACTTCGGTATTTTAGGTCTTGCAGGATTAATGGTCTTTGTACTTGGAACTGTCTTAGTTGGATTGAAAATATTAACTATGTACAGAGAGAAAAGAGAGAAAAACAATAAAAAATACTTAGGAAGAGAAGTATTATTAATGGGTGCTTTAGCAGCATTTATATCTCAAGCATTGATTGGTATGTTTGCATTTAACAGGTCTATCAATGGTATGGCATTATTTACATTTTTATTTTTAGGAGCATTAATTTTAGCTAATGCAGTTTCACTTAAATCAAGATCATAAGAGGTAGTTATATGAAAGCTTTAGTGTTGTTAGGATGTCCTGAAACTCCATCTCAAACTCCAATGGCAGTTTATGTATTTAATACATTAACAAAGATGGGTTATGATACTACAATAGCAGCAAATCCTGCTGCATCTAAATTAGTGAGAATTTCTGATCCTGAAGAATATTATAATCTCAATCTAGTTGATTTAGAGCGCCAATTAGGTAAGATTAACGAAGGTGATTTTGATTTACTTGTTGGTTTTGTTCACAAAGATGCGGCTGCATCATTTTTCGTAACATTCGATTCAATTTTACAAACAAAATCTCTTGCATTAGTATTTTCAAGAGATGGTGACGAAGTGGCCGAATTTGTTAACATGATAGAAGAAAGCGGAAGCAATGCTAAAATTGTAGCAGTCAGGGCTTTCCATAATCCTTCACCAATTAAAGTTAAATTTGACAAAGCAATTAAGGAGTTCGAATAAGATGTCATTCTGTTTAGACACATACCTTCAACAATCAGATAATTATGAAATTCATGCTTCAAAAGCAGGATTCAAAGACTGTGCAATGATTATTAGATTTAAAGCTGATGATATTGTTTACATAAAACCAGGCGATCAAGTTTTAGGAGTTCGCGTTATTGGAATTCCACCAATACCAATTGGATTTGACCATGAAAAAGGAACTGTTTTTTTACCTTATACAAAACCTTGTCACGGAACTTCCGTTGTTGAACTTCCAATTGATGAAGAAGAAGTTGAAAAAATCAAAAAATTAGATACTGGTAACAAAAAATGAAATCAACAGTTGTAGGCAGCTTTCCAGCTTCAGAAAGCTCTCCCTCTAATTTTAAAGATAAACTATTAAATAGTTTAGGTGCTTATGACCCGTTTAAGGAGGCTATTAAAAGCAGCGTAATAGCTCAACTAGATGCGGGAGTAGATATAATTTCTGATGGTCAAGTTAGAGGGGATATGGTTTCTATTTTTACAGAATATATTCCTGGAATGAAAATTGAAGATGGAAATAC
>CAJGDA010000107.1 GCA_904501935.1 uncultured Methanobrevibacter sp.
AGCTTCTTTTAGTCCTACTATTGCTATTGGTTTAGCTGCTATTTTAGGTGTAGGTGTGTTCTTTATTAACTCTGTAATTGCTTCTTATAACATCGGTGGTACCATTGAAGGTATGCACGATCCAAAATTCAAAAGAATTGGTACTGGAGCTCTTGCATGTGCAATCGCATCTATTGTTGTCGGAATCTTTTGTATTATTTTAACTGGAGGTATCTAAATGTCTGCTGGTGGAAGTGCTGACGGTGCAGCTGCAGGTGCAGTTAACTCAATGCATTTATTAATTTTAGGTATTGTTGGTGGATTACTTGGTATCTATTTATCTAGTTTCTTAGGAAATGTCATCGGACCTGTATTAGCTGGTCTTGGTGCTGTTTGTGCTATTGTATGGGGTGCTGATGCAATTCGTAGAGTAGCAAGTTACGGTTTAGGTACTGGTGTACCATCTATTGGTTATATGTCTTTATCTGTTGGTGTAATTGCTGCATTAGCAGGTCTTAGTTTAGCAGCAATGTTAAAAATCGCATTAGCTGGTCCTATTGCAGCTTTAGTTATTGCATGTATCATTGGTGCTGTTATTGCGATTGTTGCAACTAAAATTGTAGGTATGAAAATCCCTATTATGCTTCAATGTACTGTTGAAATCGCTGGAGCAGCTGCTTTATCTATTTTAGGATTCGCTGTTGCAATTGCAGGCAGTTTCGAATTAGCTGAAGTATTAAAATATGTTGTTGCAACTGGTTTTATTGCTGTATTATTTATTATGTGTACTATGGCTATCCAACACCCATTCAACGCATGTTTAGGACCTAACGAAGATCAAGTAAGAACTCTCAAATGTGCATGTTCTACTGCATTTTTAGCTATGACTATTACTGGTCTTATGTCCATCACTACTGGTGGATTAGGTTGGTTTGTTGTATTCATCGTTGGTTTAATCGGTTGGGTTATTTCATTCAGAGCATTCGTAGTTGCTTCTATGAATGATGCTGCATCAACCAAATGGGCTGGATTATGGCCTAAAGTGGAGCAATAGATTAGGAGGAATTAAATATGGCTCAAATGTTACCTATGATACAAATTATACCTGAAATGAATTTCGCATTAGATCCTGCAACCGGGATAATCGGTTCATCTTTAGGTTCCGGAGTTGTACTCTTATCTATGGACGATGTAAATGAACAAGTAGCAAAAGTTGAATTGGCTGCTGATGAATTAATGTCTTCATTAGACCCATACACAAGTCCTGTAGGCTCTTACCCTGGAAGGGAAGGTTCATATGTTACTGCAGGATTATTAACTAACGTAGTATATGGTTTCTTATTAGCAACATTCATCATATTTGCTGCATTACCAATCTTACAAGCGATGGGGGTTTTATAGATGGCTGATAAAAAAGCTCCTGCAGATGGCTGGCCGGTTATTAGTGGGGATTACATTGTAGGTGATCCTGAAAGCCCTGTTGCAGTAACAACATTAGCTTCTCACATTGAAGCTGAACTTTCTGGAGCAGCTATTGCAGGTCCATGTAAAACAGAAAACTTAGGAATAGAAAAAGTTGTCGCAAACATTATTTCAAACCCTAATATTCGTTTCTTAATATTAGCTGGTGCTGAAGTACAAGGCCACATTACCGGTCAAAGTATTCAAGCATTATATGATAACGGTGCGGACCCAGATAAAAAGAAAATTATTGGAGCAACCGGTGCTATTCCTTTCGTAGAGAATGTTCCTCTCGACGGTATTGAAAGATTCCAACAACAATTAGAAATTGTTGACTTAATTGATACTGAAGATATCGGAGCAATTCAATCAAAAATTAATGAATGTGTGGAAAAAGATCCAGGTGCTTTTGAAGAAGAAGCTATGATTATTTCTGTTGACGACGACGGCGGAGAAGAGGACACTGGAGAAGCAATTAGAGTTGTTTCACCTGAAACTGCACTCATCGAAGCAAGAATTAGGGATATTAACACTAAAATTGATATGGTCGGAGCTGTTCAAAGAAATATGGCTGGAAATTATGCTGGTAAAGTCCAAGGTATAATGATCGGATTAGCTTTTACTTTAATCGTTGGAGTTTTATTCTTGTTCTAAGGAGGAATAAATTATGGTACAAATTTCAAATAAACCAAATATAGGCGGAATGAAAACTGCAGCTGATGATGCTGAATACAGTTCAAAACTCCTTGCAAGAGAAGGTAAATTATTTGCTGGTTTACTCGCAACCAGATTTAAAGGATTTGCTATCGGTGCTTGCATAGCAACACTTTTTATTGTAATTATTCCTTTCATTGCAAAAGCAGCAGGATTATAGAGGTGTTATTATGAGTGAAGAATCAGTACCTTCAGTAATGGTTTCCCCTGATGACTTCAATGCTCTCGTTACTAAATTAGATGAAGCAGAAGAAAAAGTTGATTTCACAGTTGGGGAATATTATCAACGTTTAGGCCAACAAAATGGTAGAGATGTTGGTATATTGTACGGTATTATAATTGGATTAATTATTTTAATTGTAGCCATTAAATTTGGTGTTGCTACAATGTTATCTACCTTATTATAGGAGGTTTATACTTATGTTTAGATTTGATAAAGAACAACTCGTAATTGATATTGCTGGAGTTAAAATGGGTGGGCAACCTGGTGAATACCCAACCGTTTTAGCAGGAACAATCTTTTACGGTGGACACAAAATTATTAGTGATGAAAAAGCAGGTGTCTTTGATAAAGATGCTGCTGATGGATTAATTAAAACTATGGAAGAAATGTCTGACGTAACCGGAAACCCTTGTGTTGTACAAACTTTCGGTGCTACTGCAGATGCTATGGTAAAATACTTAGAATTTGTAGGTGAAGTCTGTGACAAACCTTTCCTTATCGACTCAACCGCAGCTGCAGCAAAAATTGCAGGTGTAGAATACGTTCAAGAAGCAGGATTAGCTGACAGAGCTGTTTACAACTCTATAAGTATGGCTGCAGAACCTGGTGAAATCGAAGCTATTAAAAACTCAGACATCGATGCATCCATCTTATTAGGTTTCAACCCAATGACTCCTGGTGTAGAAGGAAAAGTTGAAATCTGGGAAACTGGTGGAGCTGTTATCGACAAAGGTATTCTTGAAATGGCTGATGAATGTGGAATTACTAAACCATGGATGGACGTAGCAGTAACTCCATTAGGTCAAGGTGCAGGACCTGCTGTAAGAACTGCTTACGCAGTAAAAGCTAAATGGGGATACCCAGTAGGATCCGGTATTCACAACGTACCTTCCGCATGGGACTGGTTAAGACAATACAAAAAAGAACACAAAGAAGCATGGCCTGTTTGTGACATAGGTTCAAACATTGTTCAACAAATGGCTGGAGGGGACTTCGTACTTTACGGACCTATCGAAAACTCCAGACTCGCATTCCCTGCATGTGGTATGGCTGATATTATGATTGCTGAAGCAGCAAAAGATATCGGTACCGAACCTGTAGAAGACCACCCAATTAACAACTTATTATAGATTTATGGGTCCCGATTAGATGAATTATTCATCTAATCATTTTTTTCTATTTTTACTTTTTTTTAAATAATTTTTCAGTCCTTTTTTTCAAGATTTTTTAATAAAATTTATATTATTATAAAAAGATATTTATAATCAAGTTTTAATTGAGGTTATAAAATGTCTTTTCTAAGTAAAATTTTTAATAAAGGTCCTAAACCTATCATTGCTCATTCTAAAACAGGCAATTTAGGTACTTTAAGAGCTCAAAGGGCGGGTCCAGCAAGTCCTGGCGCTGTTCAAAAGCCAGATACTTTTTATGTAACTGCTTCTGTTGAATTAGGAAACACTACTACAAAATCTATTGTAATGGCTACAAATTTAAACACTAGTGAATCTTATTTATTAAATAAAACAGTTAAAATGACTCGGGATATACGCCCACCTAAACCTAATGAAGAAGTGTTTGGTAAAACTGTTTGGGGTATTGAACTTTCTAAAGAATCTGTAACTGAGCTTATTAAAGATACTGTTTTAGAATCTTTAAGAAAATGTAATGTTGATAAAGATGAGGATTTGGATTTTGTTGTAAGATCTACTGGGGTAACAGCGGGTTTTGCAACTGCTGAAGAAGCGGGTCAGTTGATTATTGCTCTAGCTGATGGCTGTCTTGAAGCAGATATTCCTCCAAGGAAAATGTCTCCTGCAATGACTATTTCCCAACTTCCAGAAAGATTGCAAAAACATTCTCTTTTAGAAAATATCATGTTTGATGGGGCTGTTGTAAGTGTAGTTCCTCCTCAAGGTAAGGAAACTGTTGCAAACGAAATGGAAGGTGAACTTGTTACTGCTGGGATAAAGTTAGGTGCTAAATGGACTGATGTTGATTATAGGAACCCTTGTGTTTCCCTTGACTTTGGTTCAACATTGGCAGGACGTATTGTAAATGACAATGAACCATATGCAAATACTGTAGGTAACTTTTTAGGTCTTGCGGGTGTTGTAAGCGACTCTATAGCTAGGGGTTCAGGCCAAATTGATAAGAAAAATGGTGCTGCTTTAGATATATACTCAGATAAAGCAATGAAAAAAGCTGATCATAAGAAGGCTGAAGCTAATGCATTAGAAGCTCATAAACTAGTTAACATTCGTAAAGTTCCGATGGATGTTGAAAGATTTGGTACTGTGCCGGTTAATCCAGAAGCTGCTGAAAATGCAGGTACAACTTTAATTGGATGTGATGTTGGTTTTAATGGTGATAAACTTGATGAATTAATGGAATTGGGTGCTCAATTCTATGATGCTGATGGACTTCCAACCTTACTTTCAACTTTGGATTATGTAAGTACAAACATCGTTAAAAGAGTTTTAGATGTGGCATTTGAAGAAAATGTCATTGTTCCAGGTTCTGCTTTAGGTATTACCGGAAGAGCAGGTATTACCGGACGTAAACCAGAACTCATATTAGAAGCTGTTCAGGATAAGTTTGAAAATGTTGTTTTTGTTGAAGATGGTCTTGCTTTAGGTTCTGCGATTATGGCACGTTGTATGAATTCAATGGGTACT
>CAJGDA010000108.1 GCA_904501935.1 uncultured Methanobrevibacter sp.
ATCTATTTTTCTTCATATAATGGAACAGATTTTATTTTGAATATTGCTAAAAATTTCAATGACTCCAGTATTGTTTATGGAAAAGCATATCACTTTTTCAATGTATATGATTACAATGATGTTTTCAAAAATTTATTGAAAAATAAATATAGTTATGATATAATAGTTACTAAAACTTTGGAAGTTAAAAATTTGAAAGATTATGAAAATGCCATTAAAGTAGCGGGATCTGATTTTGATATTCCAGATGCTATCAGTAAAGATTTGGTCAATACTTTGTTTTTAAACTCATTTTCCACCTATAACTTTTTTAATTCATTTCCCAGAAATATTCTTTCTACATTTCATAAGCAGTTGGTTGTTAATTTTGCCAGCCCAAATGTTTTCAATTCCAAGTCAACATGGAAACCATCAAATAATTATGACTCCATAATTATACATGGAAATAATTCTATAATTTCTGTTTCATCAGGAAAACGTGATGAGGCAAAATGGGCACATATAAAAAGTGAAAAATGTCTTTTCATTGTATCTGATTTGACAATTGAAGGATTTAACATGGGCGTTAGAAACGAAAAGGGCACCTGCATATTTAACAATGTTACCTTCCATAAAAACAAGATGAAGTACATAATTGATAAGGATTATGGTGCAGGTATTTGTAATACTGGTCAATGTATCTGCTATAACTGTACTTTTACCGATAATTATTGTAAATATGGTGCTGGAATTTTCAATCAGGGATATCTTGAAGTATACAACTGCACATTTAATGATAATGATGCATACGGCAAGGGAGATGATATTTTAAATGTGGATAAAGCTATTGTTAAAGTTGAAGGAATTCAAATAAATAAAACCGGCGGTGTTGTCAAAGTTGTTAAAAGTCTTTCAAATAAGTTAGTTAAAACCATTAAAATTGTAGCTCCAACAATAGCATTTGCAATAGGTTTTGTTGCAGGATTCGTGGTTGGTGGTCCGGTAGCTGGTTTAGTTGCTGGTGCTATATTCGGTGCGGCAATAGGTATCGGCTCTGCTATATATGTATGTAACCATATATACGATATAAACACTAATAAGGTAGCTCTCGCTACAATGTTAATCGTTACTTGTACTGCCGCAGGTGCCGCCGGAGGATTCAGTGGAGGATATTTAAGTGGTATTGCTTTACAGAATCACGAATTGGTGGTTGTGGATCCCTCATCTTCTATTGATTCAACCAGTATAGTGGAAGAAAGTGAATCAGGAATATATTACGGGGACACTTTAGATTGGGTCTTTTAAGTTTGAGCCTTTATTTTCTTGAGGAATGATGATTAAATAATATCTGAATTCCTTCAAGAAACTATATTTCTTTTTTTAACACATTTATCTCTTTTGTCATGTTTTTTTGTTTATTTTTCCTGCCGCAGCTTTTTTTGCATAAGTTTTTGTAAATTGGCATTATCAATACAATGTCATTATCCTGAATATATCATAACAATGGACCAATTTAATCGATCACGAGATGGAATAAATCTTATCAAACAATTTGGTGTTTTTAAAGTGGAAAAATAATGCTTTTATGAACTATGTGTAAAAAAGGAAGCTATAAAACACATATTAAAGCTAATTGTCATTTAAATTGTCAGTTTATCAAATTAGAAAATTTCGGATGAAATCCAACTAGGCTTCCAATTCGACATCATAGATTGTTTTACATTAACAAGTTAATGGTCAACAATATGTAGTAACTTGCTAGGAACAAATAAGAGATAGCAAGTACTATATTTTCAACAAGCAAGATGCTAATTCCTCCAATTTGATTGGAATGTTTTTAATTGAATGCTCTTTCCACTTCATAAAAAACACCAATGGATATTAGTTATTATATTAGTGTTTTAGAATTAGATATTTTGTCTTAAAACTATTTATAATTTATTATTTTTAAAAATAAAGATTGATTTAAGAATATAAAATTGTTTTTAGAATGAAATATTGCTCTAATTTGGAAATGAGTAATAAATGAAACTTTTATATAGTTTGAGATTCATAATATCATATAACATCTTAGGATGTTTGGCAGGCATGATGCCTACCAATGGATATATACGTTGAATGAGGATGCGTCAAAATTTGTTTAACAAATTTGTCCTTATTCAATTTTAAAAAATCTATTTTTCAAGGATTAGCATAAAAAATAATCCATCCAAATTATAAACACTGAATCATATTCAAAATTTATCCTCGTTTTGAACATATGCACTTTTTGCACAGATTGAAAATTTACTCATTTTCATTTGGATATACTCTCGTTAGAAATGAATCTTTCATCAAGTAATATTCAAAACTTTCCCAACTTTATAAATTAAAAACTTCCATAATTAGCATAAATTAATCTTCAACAAGGATAACTAAATCAAATACATAAAAATAAACGGGATTAAAACCTATTTTTGAATAAAATTCTACTAAATCATTAGATATTGATCTTTCTAAAACTTTAAATAATGGAGCGCCAATTAGAAAAATATTACTATCTATATTAAAAATATTCATTATTTCATTATAATCTTTAGATTCAATTAACCTGAGTGATTTATCTGTGAATTTATATTTGAAAATATATTCATAATTCATTGCAAAATTTTTATTAGAAAAAGTATGCATTGAAAAACCAACTAAATCATCATATTTAGGAATTAATTCATCGTTTATAAAATTAAATATTGGTTCATAATATTCTAAAAAGGATTCGTCAATCATAGATTCTCTCCAAAAATTAACCTGAAAAACTTGCCAAATATGTTTTAGATTTGTCCTTATGAGGATTTTTAATTAAATTTGACTCAATAATATTATAATCATTATCAAAAATTTGTATTAAACAATGAGTCCCAAAAGGTTTGCGACTAAAATCATATCTTTCGAGTTCTTCACTGTATTTCAAATAAATAATTACTTTCATTTTGCTATCCATTTTTTCTACTTCATAAATAATATCTTGACCTGGAGTCCAATAGTAAGTCATAAGTCCCTCTTATTATAATTTATTATATATACTATATTTAAATCATGTTAATAATTTTTAGTAATATATTTCAAAAAAATATATTTAATAATTAGTTAAATTATATAATAGAAGCTATAAAAATGAATTAATTTTAGATAGTGAAAATTCACACCCAACAACAATCACCGTAAGGAACAGAGATAACATTATTACTAATTGAATCTACTATACTGTTTAAATCGAATATTACCTAATAAAATATTCAAATCTAATACTAAAGAAATATTTTTATAAAAATAAGAATAAATAATGAATAATTAATGTATTCTATACTCAACATTAGTTTAAAATAAGAAAAAACAATTATTAAACTCTAATAAAGAATATAAAGTCTAAAAATCATTTAAAAGGGATTTTGCCCGTATACTAACTCTCTTGAATCATCGCTAGAATACCCTTCGCTCCTCGAGTAACCCTCGAAACGGGCAGCCTATCCAATGCTGGGTTTCTTCTAATCATCGACAGTATCAACTTCCCTCATAAAAGGACCGTAGGCATTGGTCATAAAAAAATGATATGACAATAATATTTTATTAAAAATAATATTTAACTTTTCACAAAGTAAGATTATCCAATTGCTCGGATAATTCCTTATACCTATTGCGGATTGTAACTTCAGTAACACCAGTAATATCTGCAATTTCATGTTGAGTTTTTCTCTCACCAAGTAATACAGATGCGACATACAATGCTGCAGCCGCAACACCAGTTGGTCCTCTACCAGATGTTAGGCCCTTTTCTGTAGCATTTTCAACTATAGAAATGGCTTTAGACTGTGCTTCATTAGAAAGACCTATTTCAGATGCAAATCTTGGAATATAATCTGCTGGAGATGTAGGTGGTAATTTAATTTTCAATTCGCGTGCTAAAAACCTATAAGTTCTTCCAACTTCTTTTTTAGATACATTAGATGCCTTTGCAATTTCATCTAAAGTACGTGGAACATGGCAACGTCTGCAAGCAGTATATAATGATGCAGCAACAACACCTTCAATGCTTCTTCCGCGAATAAGGTTTTTATCAACTGCACTTCTATATACAACAGAAGCATCTTCCCTTACAATTCTTGAAAGATTTAAAAGTGATGATTTCCTATCAATTTCACTTAATGCAAATGCCAAGTTTCTCTCACCAGCACCAGACACCCGAATTCTTCTTTGCCATTTTCTTAATCTGTACCATAGAGCCCTGTTTCTATCAGGAATATCACGACCATAAATATCCTTGTTTCTCCAATCGATAACAGTGCTTAAACCCTTGTCATGGATAGTATTGGTCGTAGGAGCTCCTGTACGAGCACGTTGCTCTTTTTGTGTATGGTCAAATGCCCTCCATTCAGGACCTTGGTCAATTAAGTTCTCTTCTATTACTAAACCACAACGTTTACATGTAATTTCCGCCCTTTCATTGTCAGTCTCTAATTGAGATCCGCATTCCGGACAGACATTGACCTCATACACTCTAATAGATTCTTGCATATTTCCTATTTTAAATTGTTCATCTATTCCATAAGATGAATTTTTAGATTTAAGAGTCATATTTCATCCTCCTTGAAAAATTAAAGTTCAACAACAATTTTCAACAATTTAAACTAATCAAACTAATTAAACAAAAAAGAAAAAAAAGCATTCAATTAGAAATACGACTAAAATTTTTTATATTATGAGTAATACCTCCGAAATATTAAATGATGATGAATTTGAAGTATTGATTTTAAGTGATAGTTATATAAAGACTGGTTTCAGGTAAGTTATAATATAATGAGCTTGCAGCGAAATGAAATTCCCATAGAAAACCATAGTACACAAACAAAACACAAAAGGACTTCACTACTGGGATCGAAACGAGACCAGGTATAACCCCCATGCTATGACCGCAATACTCATTAAATTATGAGAATGATAA
>CAJGDA010000109.1 GCA_904501935.1 uncultured Methanobrevibacter sp.
AAGTGTATCGCTTCAGCATTTTTAATTGCAGTTGTAGGAACTTTGCTTTCTGCAAATTCACGGGCGGCACCCCAATAGAAATAACTGATTTGGTCTCCATTGTCATTTGTTAAGACAAATGCTGTAGGGGTCGATTCGCCAGGAACAATAATTAATGAATCGGTGTCAATACCTAAATTTTGCATATGTTCGAAGTATTCAGTTTTTTTGAAATCTCCTCCAACAGCTGAAACTAATGAAGTTTTTAATCCTAATTTTGCCCCAACACACGCAACATTTGCAGCAGCTCCACCATTAAAGGTTTTCATGTTAGTTATAGGGGCTGAAAAATTCGCTTTTGGAAATTCAGGTACTCTAATGATATAATCATGAGCGGTGTGGCCAATTGCTAATAAATCTCTGTTTTTCGCCATAATATCGCCTTTTAATATTTCAATTTACTATTGTGCTTTATCATTATTTAATGTTTTGAAAATTCAACTTTATGAAAAATCACAAAAACATGTTTTCATGTGGGTTTATGTTGGAATATTAATAATTTATTTTTGCAAGAGCATTTGAAAAGTATTATTCCATTGGTATAAAACCTTGCTTTTCAATGTCTTCTTGTGCGGCATTAGTCAGATAATTAATAAATTCGTCCACCTCAAACTTGTCTTCATTAACTTTGACTAAACTGATTACATGTCTTGTATCAAATTTCAAAAGTTCGTTTCCTTTAAAATAACTTGCGTTTAAAAAAGTATATAGGTTTTTGGAATTTCTAACTAATTTAAAAGCATCGAATTGTGAGTTTACTGTTTTCTGAATATTGTATTCAATATCGTAATGTTGCAAACTGTTCCATGCAAGCCTTTGGGCAGAACCATTCACATTTACAAAATCAAGACCCTCCAAATCGGAAATGCTTTCAATTTCTTTAGATTTCGGGCTTGAAATCAGAACCAAATAATCATAAGCTATTGGAATAAAATTCAAATCTCTTTCAAATGCTATTAAAGGATCATCTAATGTTAATATATCGACTGCACCCCGTTTTGCAAGTTCAAATGCATCTTCGTCACTGCTACTGTAGATATTGGTACTGAATGGCATGTCAATACTTTCCAGAAGACCTGTGCTGATGTGACCTCCAACTATATTGATGTCGGATGTCTTTTCAATTTGGATTGCATATTTCCTAAATTCATCAAGCAATTCATGTCCTTCTTGGGTAAGAATTGTTCCATTGCCGCTTTTTTGTGTAATCTTACATCCTAACTTATCTTCGGCCTTAAGTAATCTTCTATTGAATACTGTGTGGGATATGTTCAGTTCTTTTGCTGATTGTCTTTGTGATCTTGTTTTTGAAAGCGATTCTAAGCTTTCATACAGTTTGTAGTCATAAATTGTACCATTTATATTTAGGCTGATCAATCCTTTGCTTTGAAATTCCATCAATTATATATAAAATTGTAATCATAAATAATAATATTGATTTTGGGATTAGATAAAATGGAAATAATGAAAACTTCTATTAAAGCTATATTGGACAATATTGTGAGTGCTCAAGACTTTTTAGATGAAGATGCGATTAATAAATTTGAAGACATTATTATTGAATCTAAAAATATCTTTGTTACTGGAGCTGGAAGATCCGGATTAGCTGCAAAGGCGTTTGCAATGAGATTAATGCATTTAGGTTTAAGTGCATATGTTGTTGGTGAAACTATTTCTCCGGCAATCTATGCTGATGATTGTATAGTGGCTATTTCAGGGTCTGGTGAAACAAATACTATTGTATCTGCAGCTAAAATAGCAAAAAATAGAGGTTCAAAAGTTTTAGCTTTAACATCCTATCCTGACTCTACATTAGGACAATTATCTGACTGTTATGTTCTTGTTAAAGGAAGAACAAAAAAAGAAGTGGATGATGAAAACTATATGAAACGTCAAATTCACGGAAACTATACTTCTTTAACCCCATTAGGTACTGCATTTGAATTGACAACATTAGTTTTCTTGGATGCTATCGTTTCTGAGTTGATGGAGAAAATGCAACAAACAGAAAGTGATTTGAAAGCAAGACACACAGTCTTGGAATAATTTCAGTCAAAAGTTATTCTATTTTGATTATTATATATATTACAGCGTTGGCCTCTTAAAAACCCAACTAATGTAATATTTCCTTTTTTTGCAATATTATATCCTGAATTAGCGGGAGCTGCGTTTGATGCAAGTATCGGAACGCCGGCTCTTGTCATTTTAATAACCATGTCTGCAGGCATTCTTCCGCTATAGATTACATAAGAATGGTTTAAATCGAAGCCGTTCAATATTCCATAACCGATTACCTTATCGACTGCAACGTGCCGACTTACGTCTTCTTTTACAATAAATTGGTTATCATAGACAATTCCGGCAACATGTGTCCCGCCTGTGGCCTGCCAAATTTCAGCATTGTCTTTTAGCTCTTCGATGCGGTCAATTAGCTCTTTGACATTCACTTGAAAATCGGATTCGACGGGATGTACTTCTTTTATTTTGCTTCTCCAACCTCCCGCAGAGTCAGAGCAAAGAACGGTTTCGTTTGTTTTAAGTAGGGTATCATCAATTTCAGCATTTATTTGAGGCCCATCGATTTCAATTTCTTTAATGTCCTCCAGTGATTTTACCATATTTTCATTAAATAAATATCCTACTGCAAATTCTTTCAGTGAATCTTCGATTGCTGATAGACTACGGGAAATATTTCCATTTATTGTTAATGTGATTGTTTCATCTTTTACAACATTTTCCTTGGCTTTGTTTGGTTTGTCATTTTTATATTGTATTGCATCAACTTCCTCAATTTTCATTTGCATCATCTCTTAATTAATAAATAATTAACAGTTGCTCTATTATAAAAATTGTGATATGTAGCATATGATATTGAAGTTGGCGGATATGTTTCATGGCTGTATGTTTCTTTGGTTAATAGGATTACCTATTTTTATATTTGAATCTAATTTTTACAAAATCTATGCAATCGATATTAACTGTATTTGTAAATCGTAAACTACTTCATTAAATTCCATGATAATTTATTAATTTCATTGTAAGTCAATTGTATTTTATCAAAACTCATGAAATAAGGATAGGATTTATTGAATTACTTTTTTTAAGCATTATTAAATCAAATTTTTAATGATAATCGATATAATGTGTTGGAAAAAATTTGAAATTTTTAAACTAAATACAGGCTCTTTATTTTCAATATAAAATGATTTTATTAGGGGAATATTATATTAAAATCATTGTGGTGATTTTGGAATATAAAATTTTTAATTTAATGAGATATATCGGGTTATTATAATCTGAAAAAGTTTTATTAAATTGCAATGTTTTGACAAGACGTTGTTAATTGTTTCACATCATATTAATTCTTGATATGAATTTCAGTTCATTTCAATATTTTTAATATTGTTTAAATATTTGTATTATATTAAATAAATACTATAAAGTATTATTTTTATTATAAAATTATCATTAAAGTGATTTTACTTATTTTAATTAATTTAAACTTATTTTTAAAATAAAATTGTTTAAATATTCGATATGAATATATATGTCATGATTTATCATTATATATCAAAATAAAATGTTCTACTATTTAAATATTTCTTTTATCGTCTAATAACAAAGCCTTTTTATATATAAAATGTAAAATATATTATTATAATACTTTGAAGTGTCATTTATTGGATTTCATTAGTATTATATCTTTTTAATTAATTGAAAAAGGGAATAAAGAGGTTGATAAAATGAGTTCATTTAAAAGTCCCGTAGATACTGCAAAAGCAATATCTGGAACTGCTGGAGCAAAAGACTCTGCAAAAATTGACAATGTAATATTACTCTCTTTCTTAGCAGGAGCATATATTGCATTTGGTGGTTTATTAGCTATTGTAGCTAGTGCAGGAATGTTAAAAGCTGGTGCACCAATTGGTTTAGAAAAATTCGTATTCGGTGCAGTGTTCCCTGTCGGTTTGATTATTGTTGTAATCGCAGGATCTGAACTATTTACTGGAAATGTCATGTTCATGACTCTCGGTGTTTTAGATGGATCTGCTTCTGTTGGCGGTCTTGCTAAAAACTGGGTAATCAGTTGGATTTTCAACTTTGTAGGTGCATTATTCGTTGCATACGTTCTTGCTTTCATGGGCGGAATTGTCCCTGCTGACCCTTCCAACGCTATTGCTGCAAAAGCAATTGCCGTATCAGAAGGAAAAGTTAAACTAGACTTCTTAACTGCAATGATAAGAGGTATCGGTTGTAACTGGCTCGTATGTTTAGCTGTATGGTTAGCTAATGCATCTGATGATGTCATCGGTAAAATTGTGGGAATCTGGTTCCCAATCATGGCGTTTGTATGTATTGGATTTGAGCACAGTGTTGCAAACATGTTCTTCATACCATTAGGTATGTTCTTAGGTGCAGAAGGTGTAAACTGGGCAACTATTATTATTAATAACTTAATCCCAGTAACTATCGGTAACATTATCGGTGGTGGACTCTTCGTAGCATGTATATATTGGTACACTTTCCTCAAAAACTAAGCTAGTAAATTATTAAAAACTTTAAGAAGCTTTTTTAAGCTTCTTATTAAATTATTTTATTAAAAATATATTTTGGAGATTATAAAATGGTTGAAATTAAATATGTACCAACTATTTGTCCATACTGTGGTACAGGTTGTGGACTTAACTTCGTTGTAAAAGACGAAAAGATTGTTGGTGTAGAACCTTTAAAAAGACACCCTGTAAATGAGGGTAAAGTATGTCCAAAAGGAAACTTTGGATACCAATTTATTAATAGGGAAGACAGATTAACTACTCCTTTAATAAAAGAAAACGGTGAATTTAGAGAAGCTTCTTGGGATGAAGCAT
>CAJGDA010000110.1 GCA_904501935.1 uncultured Methanobrevibacter sp.
CAACTAATTTAGCAATCCTCAATCTTTCGTTGTTATTGCCTTTTGACCACATTACTTTTGAAAGATCCAATTTAAACAAACATCCATTTTCTTTATGAATAGTTTCAGTTTCACTGCCATAAAGAATCTTATAAACTGGCTCCCTTTTAGTCCCTTGGATATGGTCTATCTTCATTATGGTTTTTACATTATGCCTTTTAGACAAATCCTCAAAATCCTCATTTAAGTCATCATTATCTAAAATTAGAATGTCACCAATTTTTTTATATTTCATCCACTCACCATTAAAAGAAAAGTTTATATATGCAAATATCTAATATTAATATTGTTAGTTTATACTAATTATTGATTCTGATTTTAAATAAAATTAATTTAACTAAATTAGTTTATATTTTGTTATATTAACCTATGAGTAGTTGAAATTAGATATTTTAAATACTTATATGAGGTGTATTTAAATGGATGAAAAAATACTAGAAGGTACAACAACCGTTGGAATCACTTGTAAAGACGGAGTTGTATTTGCAAGCGAAAGAAGAGCTAGTATGGGAAACCTTGTAGCTCACAAAGTTGCAGAAAAAATATTTAAAATTGACGATCACATCGTAACAACCATTGCTGGTTCTGTTGGAGATGCGCAAAGCTTAATGAAAGTTATTGAAGCAGAAGTATCATTATATCAAATGAGAAACAACGATGCCATCAGTGTAAAAGCTGCAGCATCCTTAACTGCAAACATCTTACGTTCTGGACCAATGTATGTTCAAACATTGCTCGGTGGAATGGACGGAGATAAACCATCTCTTTACTCATTAGACGCAGCAGGTGGTATGATAGAAGACACTTATATCTCAACTGGATCAGGATCTATCGTGGCTTACGGAGTTCTCGAAGACAGATTCAGAGATGATTTGACAACTGACGAAGGAATTGAAATAGCCATAAGAGCTATCAGAGCTGCTGCTGAACGTGACACATATTCAGGAAATGGATATTTAGTCGCTAAAGTAGATAAAGACGGCTTTGAAATGTTAGATAATGAAAAAATAAAAGAGATTTTGGATAAATTATAAGCAAAACTAATTTTTCATAACTAACTATTTTTTTATATAAAATGTGTAGATAGTTTATGAAATTTTACTAATTATAGCTAAAAGCTGTTCATAAACTATTATAATACACAAACTTTTTTTGAAGGGATTATATGACTTCAGATATTTTAGAGGATATTAAAAAAGAGATTTTGCAAAAACTACCTAATGAAATTCAGGTTTCTAAAGTTGAGTTTGAAGGTCCTGAAGTAGTAGTTTATACCAAAAACCCAGAAATTATAACAGAAAACGGTGATTTAATAAGATCACTTGCAAAAGACTTAAGAAAAAGGATTATTATAAGGTCTGATAAAAGCGCCTTACTTGAACCTGAACAAACAATTGAAAAAATTCACGAAATTGTTCCGGAAGGTGCCGAAATTACAGACATTTATTTTGATACAGTTACTTGCGAAGTAGTTATTACCGCTAAAAAACCAGGGCTCGTTATTGGAAAATATGGTGTTACTTCAAGAAGTATTGTTAAAAATACAGGATGGGCACCTAAAATCTTAAGAACCCCACCAATAAGTTCAGACATTATTGGAAAAATAAGAACAATTCAAAAGAATAACAGTAAAGACAGAAAGAAAATGTTGCAACGTCTTGGAAAACAAATTCACCAAGGAAGCAAATACCCTAATGATTGGGCAAGAGTTACTTCAATGGGAGGATTTAAAGAAGTTGGACGTTCATCTATGCTTTTACAAACACCAAACAGCCGTGTATTATTAGACTGTGGTGTTAATGTTGCTGCATCAGACAATAAAACTGCATTCCCATATTTGAATGCACCCGAATTTTCAATTGAAGAATTAGATGCAGTCATCATATCTCACGCTCATTTAGACCATTGTGGATTTGTACCTTACCTTTACCATTATGGATATGATGGTCCAATTTATTGTACAACTCCAACAAGAGATTTAACAACCCTTTTACAATTTGATCACTTAGACATCGCTCACAGAGAAGGGAATCCACTCCCATTTACTTCAAAACATGTTAAAGAAGCAATTAAGCATACCATAACATTAGATTATGGTGAAGTAACTGACATTTCCCCAGACATAAGATTGACCTTACATAATGCAGGCCACATCCTAGGTTCAGCAATCTCCCATATGCACATTGGAGACGGAGCTCATAACTTAGTATATACTGGAGATTTTAAATATGAACCATCAAGATTATTAGAACCTGCAACCATCCGTTTCCCTCGTGCTGAAACAGTAATTATGGAAAGTACATATGGTGGAAAAGAGGATGTTCAACCTTCAAGAAATAATGCTGAAAAAGAAATGATGAAAACAATCTACAAAACACTTAAACGTGGAGGAAAAGTGTTGGTTCCAGTATTCGCTGTGGGAAGGGCACAAGAACTTATGGTCGTTTTAGAAGAATATATGAGACATGGATTAATTGAAGAAGTACCAATCTTTATCGACGGAATGATTTGGGAAGCAACTGCAATCCATACCGCAAGACCGGAATACTTAAGTAAAGATTTAAGAGATCAAATATTCCACATGGGAAGAAACCCATTCGTTTCAGAAATGTTTGAAAAAGTTCAAAATTACGACCAAAGAAAAGAAATTGTTGAAAGCAGACAACCAGCAATTATCTTGTCAACTTCCGGTATGTTAACTGGTGGAAACTCTGTTGAATACTTCAAATGGCTATGTGAAGATGAAAGAAATACTTTAATCTTTGTAGGATACCAATCTGAAGGTTCAATGGGAAGAAGAGTGCAAAAAGGTTGGAAAGAAATTCCACTTGAAGATGACGATGGAAGAACAAGAGTATTCAATGTTAAAATGGATGTTAAAACTATTAATGGTTTCAGTGGACATTCTAACAGAAGACAATTAATGGAATACGTGAAAAGACTTAATCCAAGACCTGAAAAAGTCATTACTTGTCATGGAGACCCTTATAAAACTGTGGACCTTGCATCTTCGATTCATAGAAGTTATAAAATTGAGACTAAAACTCCAATTAATTTAGATTGTGTGAGAATTCATTAATAATTAAATACTAATTAAAACAAAATAATACTAGGAAAATGTTGTAAATATTACGATATTATATTATTTTTAAAACTATAGGTGTAAAAATGGTTACTTATTCAGAATCTGGTGTGGATATTGATTTAGAAGCAGTTACTGTTTCAAAATTAGCAGATAAACTTAAATCAACATTAGAATGTAGAGACATTATTACTGACAGCGGCCATTATGCTGCTTTAGTAAAATTAGGCGATAAAGCTATTGCAATGAGTACTGATGGTGTTGGAAGTAAAATTCTAATTGCTGAAATGATGAATAAATACGATACAGTCGGTATTGATTGTATTGCTATGGTTGTAAACGACATTCTATGTGTTGGGGCAGAACCAATAGCTTTAGTAGATTATCTTGCTGTTGAAAAACCTGACCCTGAAAGAGCAGCAGAAATTGCTGAAGGTCTTGTTAAAGGAGCTAAAGAATCAAGAATTGCTATTATTGGAGGGGAAACAGCATCACTTCCAGGCATTATCAAAGATTTTGACCTTGCAGGAACAGGTATTGGGTTTGTTGATATTGATAAAATCATTTCTGGTGAAAATATTCAACCGGGAAATGTCTTAATAGGTATTGAAAGTAATGGTATTCATTCTAACGGATATAGTTTGGCTAGAAAAGCATTATTCGATGATGCAGGATATACCGTTGATGATAAAATGCCAAACGGTGAGACCACTATCGGAGAAGAATTAATCAGACCAACAGAACTTTACGTTAAACCTATTGTAGCACTATTTGAAAAAGAATATGATATCAATGGTCTTGCACATATTACTGGAGGGGGTTTCACCAACCTTAGACGTTTGAAAAAAGGTATAGGTTATAATATTACTGACCTTCCAGAAGTTCCAGAAATATTTAAACTAATTTACGAACAAAATGTTGACATCAAAGAAATGTACAGAGTTTTCAATATGGGTGTCGGCTTTGTCGTTATCTGTGATGAAAGTGAAGCAGATAAGATAATGGAAACCTTAAATGAATATTGCAACTGCCAAATAATTGGTAGTGTAACTGATGATGAAAAAATCAGGGTTAAAACATTTGAAGGATCTGAAATTGAATACTGATTTAACTAACTAATAAGGAGTGATATGATGAAGATAATGAAAGATAAAGAAATAGCTCTTGTAAAAGAAATATTGAAAAAATTAGGAGCTAGTGAAGAAGATCAACAATTAGTGGCAGAAGCTACAATTGACGCAGATTTAAAAGGATTTACCTCACACGGCCTCGGTAGATTCCCACAATACCTCATTAGTATTAAAGCAGGAACAATCAATTTAAAAGACAACATTACTATTGAAAAAGAAACTCCAGCAATTGCATTAATTAACGGTAATAGTGGATTTGGACAAGCAGTATCATACAAAGCTATGCAAATTGCAATTAAAAAAGCTAAAGATATGGGAATTGCATGTGTAGGTGTTCACAATACCAATCACTTCGGAGTTACTGGATTTTACTCTGATTTAGCATTGAGAGAAAACTGTATTGGTTTAGTACTTGCAAATACCGACCCGGCTATTGCACCTTTAGGCGGTAAAGAACCTTTAATTGGAACTAATCCGCTTGCATTAGGCATCCCTTCTGAATCATACATTACTGTAGATATGGCAACTTCAATAACTGCACGTGGAAAAATCATTGAATCCAAAAGAAAAGGCTTAGATTTGCCTGATGGATGGGCATTAGATAAAGATGGAAACCCAACAAACGACCCTGAA
>CAJGDA010000111.1 GCA_904501935.1 uncultured Methanobrevibacter sp.
ATCCAAATCAATGTCACATTTGATTTGATCTTTGTTGATTAATTCAAGTATTGTAAGTGACAATACACTTACGCCTATTTTGTTGTTTTTTGAAAATAATATTGATATCATAGGATATGAATCATCACCCGGAGGATTTCTGACATTTTCGTCATATTGATTTTTATTGCTAAAACCTAACATATTTCTCAACCCCAATATTATTCTTCGTTGCTTTTTAAATATTCTAGATATGCTTCATGAATCTCCTCAGCAAATTCATCGTTTCCTTCAATGATTGGGCCTGTATAGTCACAGTCCCGGCAAATACATTGTGACCAGTTTTGAGGGATGATCCAATCAACATTTTTAGATCCGCATCTCGGACAAATTTTATGTAATTTCAATTTTAACTCTCCTATAAATCTAATTTTAACACTTACAAATAGTATTTAAAAGATACTATATAAATATTTTCGAATGTAAGTACACACTTGCATCTTAAAATAATAAATAAAATGAAATTAAGGCTTTATTTGATTATAAATTATCTAAAAAACTTTATTTAATAAAAAAAAGATTGAATAATTTGATTTTAAGTTTTGATTTTTGATATGATTACTGCACTATTTAAACCTGATACCCCTGAGTTTATCATTTAATGCATACATTATTTCCCGGAAATAATCTGATGAATCATTTTCAACAACCATTCCTCAGGAGTATATGAAATGATGAACTTATAATCCTTTGTTATAAATAAGATTTCACTTTCAAAGTCCAAATCATCATAATTCGCGTAATCCCTAAATTGGGATTTAAAATAATAAATATAATCTTCTACAGCCAAATATGTATTTTAGTGATATCCTTCAGTTGTTTATTGTAACATGCAATATATCATTCGAGAATGAAAATTTAACTAAAAAAACAGTTATTCTCAAAAATCATATCTCTTTTTATTTCTTTGATTGAGTATTAAATGGAGGTGATGGCAATTCATATTGTATCTGTTGTCTATCACATCTAGGGATAGGCATGTTGAAAAATAAAAAGAATTAATCAAATCATCAAAATATTTTTTAATTATAATATCCATAAAATTATCTATTGAACAGTATTTAATATTTTTTTACATTAAAGGATACAATAACAATTGTCAAGGAGATTTAACATGGAAATAACAAAAAATTATAATGAAAAAGAATTGGTACTATCAGTCATAGGCCGTATTGATACAATTACCTCACATGATTTGGAAAAAGAAATCGATGCCGAATTAGGCAATTTTGATTCATTGATTATGGATTTCACTGATTTGGAATACATTTCAAGTGCGGGACTTAGACTTTTAATTTCAACACAAAAAAAATTGAAAGCAGACAACATTCCATTTGTAATTAAAAACGTTAACGATACTGTTGGCGAAATATTTAGAATGTCTGGATTTAACAAAATCTTAAAGATAGAATGAATTCAATTACTCTAAAACCGGAATTAAGTGAATTATATACTTTAAATGAGTTTATTTTAAATGAACTTCAGCAAGAGAATTTTCAAGTCAATCTGATTGTTGAAGAGATATTTGTAAATATCATAAATTACTCAAAGACAGAATTCATCACTGTTAATGTTGAATATGAAAAACCGACATTGACCTTGGAGTTCATTGACAACGGAATAGAATTCAATCCTCTCTTAAAGGAGAGTCCAACCCAACCAACAAATATTGATGAAGCCCAAATTGGAGGGTTAGGTATTTTTTTAACTAAAGAAATGGCTGATGAAATTAATTATCATTATCTAAATAGTGAAAATCACTTGAAAATTATTAAAAAAGTGGAATGATGAAATCTAAACTAAAAATAATAGCCATATCATTTATATCAATGATAATAGTGGAGGTAATATTATCTCTAGAGCAATTTTGGATTACAGGGATAGAAAGCCCCCATGTTGGATTATTATTTGTTTTAGGTTTATTATTTGGCCCATATGGTGCTTTTGGTGCAGTATTAGGAAATATATGTCTAGATTTAATTTATGGATATACTCCCATAGCAATAATTCCATCTGCCATTTTTACTTTTGGTATTTCATATTTGGCTTATAAGCTTTGGTACTCCGGTTTTAAAGCTGACAAAGTTACAAAACCAAGATTAGATAATATCTACCGACTTTTACTATTTTT
This sequence comes from uncultured Methanobrevibacter sp., assembly GCA_904501935.1. GTDB lineage: Archaea > Methanobacteriota > Methanobacteria > Methanobacteriales > Methanobacteriaceae > Methanocatella. The sequence continues at coordinate 2,171 of CAJGDA010000111.1, forward strand.
ATCAATCATATTAATATGCGGATTTATTTATTCAGTAGTCCATGGAACTTTAACAGGAATTATTTTTATCGCAGATAATGATGCTATTCTACTAGCTAGGTACAAAATACTTTCCTACTTTTTAAATTTCATTAATATTGCATTCATTTTTGGAATAATAAGCATTTGGATTTCTGAAAAAATCGATTTTGTGGAAACCCCAAAAAAATCAAAAAAACCTGTTAATAAGCGATTATATCAAATATTGTTCTATCTATTAATGATTTCTTCAATAATCACATCAGTATCAACAGTCTTCTTCTTCAAATCAATGGATCCAATCATCATAATGGGAGAGCTGATAATTATTGGAATCCTATTATTTGCTTATTTGACAAAGCCATTTGAGTATAAAATAGAAGAAAATAATGAAAACACCATAATCAAAAATATTATGCAAAATTTCCTTATGATTACCTTGATTATTGCGATTATGGGATTATTGCTTTCTATTTTAAGCAATAACCTTGTGGGAATTATTAATGACATGAATATTTACGTGACTGCAACATTAGGGCTTATAATAACAGACATAATCATAATATTATTCTTTATTCCGGGAATCATTATTTTAAGATATATTGAAAAAAAAGTAATCAAACCAATTTCTTCATTTTCTGAAATTGAAAGCTTCATTAATGAAAATGAGAAAATCGAAGCGGAAGGATTACTAAACATCTATTCCGAATATGTTAATGAACAAAATGAAATTGGAACTCTTGCTCGCTCATATACGGACTTAATTAATCACAACAATTATTATATTGAAAACATCAATAAAATTGAAAGCGAAAAGGAACGCATCAATGCTGAACTTGATATTGCAACAAAAATTCAAGCGGCATCCCTTCCGACTGAAGCGATTAAAAATGATGATTTTATCGTTAATGGCTATTCCCATCCCGCAAAAGAAGTTGGAGGAGACTTTTTTGATTATCATATGATTGATGATGACAATTTAGCTATCGTAATCGGAGATGCATCAGGCAAGGGAGTTCCTGCCGCATTGGTCGCAATGATTACTCAAGTTATAATCAAGCAAATATTAAAACATTATATGGATCCCTCAAAAGTCTTATATCTGCTCAACAATCAGCTATGTGAAAACAACACAGAATCAATGTTTCTTACATTATGGCTTGGAATATATAACAAAAAAACTAAAAAATTAACATTTTCAAATGCAGGACACAATCCTCCATTAATTAAAGAAAATGGTGAATTTAAATATTTAAATATTGATTCTGGAATTGTATTGGGTATTATGGAAGACTTTGAATATGTACTGGAAGAGATTAACCTACCTGATGAATTGGTAGTGTATACTGATGGAATAACTGATGCAAACAATGAAGATAATGAAATGTATGGTGAAGATAGGCTTCTAAACTTTTTCAATGGATTTAAAAGTAATGAAGATCCAATAATACCATTATTAGACGATATCCATAATTTTAGCAAAAACGCAGAACAATATGATGATATGACATTATTGTATTTAAGAATCAAATGATTTAAATTAGCATAATGTTATGAACCTAATTGAAAAATGATGAGTTTAAAAAAACCCCCATTAACCATTTAAATTTTATTGTTTCTTAATGTTTATAACAGCCAAAAGTGATAAAGCTATGAACAATGCAAAAATAGGATTACCAGTAGACATATTATTGCCAGTGCCAATAGGTTTAATTTTAAAATCATTTTCAGGATTTGCGGAAGGCCTGTCTTTAGGAATTACAACTTCGACTGCAGCATAAGCATTAACTTTAGTATCGTTTTCTTTACAGTATACAGTTACATTGTTAGTTAATTTACCGATGCCGTTTGTGAGTGCTTCAACCCATATGATTACAGAGTTTCCTGCAGTTATGTTGGATATGTTCAATTCAACGCCATTTCCTAATGTTTTGGCAGTTATTATAGCCCCATTGCCATTTATGATTCCCCAGTTTGAATAGACCAATTCAATCGGCAATGAATCTGTAAGGATTACATCAGTGGCATTGCCTGAACCATCATTTCTTACGGTAATGGTAAAATTGACTAAAGTGTTATTTGAAATAACATGAACATCAGCTGTCACAACAACATTTAAAACAACATCATAAATGACAAATTCACTATCCTCAGCCAACCCGGTATAATATGCATCATCGGCATGTTCCGCATTAATCTTATATGTGCCTGCTTTAAGGTTTTTTAATTCTATTGTTATTTTTCCATCAGTATCTGTTTCCTTAAGTCTGGAATCATCTGATAATGATAAAAGTCTGCTTCTTTTGGCATTGCTTTGAGAATGAATTGCATCATTTGTATTATTATACACTACATTGCCATCTTCATCAGTTATTGATATGTCTAAAAGCTGAGCGTCCACCACCGGTTCAGCATGTGGGCTTTGCCATATTGAGGAGCTGTCTATGAAACCATCAGTTGGATTTTTTAAAGCGTTATCATTGAATCTTACTAATTCACGCTCCCTACCGTCTTGAGAAAATTCACATGATACATTTGCCAATTTAATAGAATCTATTCCACCATCATTCCAGATGGCATTAGCGATGTTGTCATTACCCAATA
>CAJGDA010000112.1 GCA_904501935.1 uncultured Methanobrevibacter sp.
TTCATGGGATTGGCACAAGCGTGCGCAGTATTGCCAGGTCTCTCACGTTCAGGTACTACAATTTCAGCCGGTTTAGTGGCAGGACTTGATAAGGAATTTGCAGCCAAATTCAGTTTCATATTATCAATTCCAGCAATTTTTGGAGCCTTCATATTTCAATTGAAGGATATTGGCTCTGCTATGGATGCTAACTTTTTACCAATATTTTTAGGTTTTGTCGCATCTATTATTGCAGGTTATTTTGCAATTAAATGGATGTTGGATTTAATCCAAAATAAGAGTTTAGACATCTTTGCTTATTATTGCTGGGTAGTTGGTATTGTGGTGTTTATGGGCTCAATAGCTCATATATTTTAAAAATAAAAATTAATAGAGATTCAAAATCTCTATTTACATACTTTTTCTATTCTTTTTCTTAATCTTTCAACGGAATTTCCTAAAACGAGTGCAGTATACATTGCGCCTCCGGCTCCTGCACCTTCTTTAACAAATCCTTTCAGGTAATTTTTCAAGCCTTCATATTCTGCATCTTCAAATCTTGGATCCACTACATTTACAGTAATATTGTCATCGATTTGTTCTAAAATACCAAACAAATCTGCTGTTTCATCAGCTGCAACAAATACTGTAGTAGCCAAGTTGATTCTTGAAAAATCAAAATTAGGTTGGATTGATTTAATAACTGCACAGGTTGCTGCCATTTGAGTTCCACCGGCTAAGATTATTGGGATATCTGAACCCAATACCATTCCAGCAATTGCAGGTATTGTCGGATCTCCTACTGCGCCGATTGCCTGCATTGCATCAGCTTCGCCAGGCTCAATTCCAGCATTTTTCAGTCCTTCATTCACGGTATTTGATTTTAGGTCATGAGGGTTATGAGGCATGCTGCCGCTGACTTTTTCGTTAGCTTCATATCCTAATGCTTTTAGGACACCCAATGCAGTTGTAGTTCCTGCAGCTATACTTTCACCAATGATAAGCATTTCATGTCTTTGTGATAATTCAGCTCCCAATTCCTTACCATTTTCGAATATTTCCAATGGGTTCAAAACGCCTTTCCCAGTTCTTATGTCTCTTCCGTAATCTTTTCCTAAGCTATAGTATTCGACATCGGGCTTTATCTTGGAACCGGCATCAACAATAACGAATGGGACATTTGAGACTTGAAGGGATGCTTTTGTAAGTCTTGCAGGTGTTGGTGCTGCTGCATCACCCACAACAGTTTCCGCAGGTGCTTCGCAACATCTCACTTCACCTAAAACCATAAATTCCGCATCTGCTGCAGGGGTATAGACTGTCAATTCAGTTGAAGGGCCGGCACCTGAAATCCCATCTATCAATGAAGTGTCAGTTGTTCCAATTGTAAGTAAGAATACTGGATCATCACATTTTTGCAATTTTTCAGTCAATTCAGTTGATCCATATGTTTTTATTCCATCAATCATCTTTTTCACCTTGTTTTTTCAATAAATCAATAATAATTTTGTTTTGGTTAATAATTTTTTTATTTTGAAGTATAATCTTCTTCAACATTTCTTTTTCAGGAAGCTCATCATCGGTATAGAATTTTTTACCGTCTCTTGCTCTTGGAGGAATTCTAATTTGGTCTTTCGGAGGAAGTGAAGTTTTTTCGTCTTCTTTTGGCGGAATTTTAATTTGGTCTTTCGGAGGAAGTGAAGCGTTTCCGTCACTTCTTGGAGGAATAACTCCTTTTGAAGCGCTATCTTCATTTGAAATGAAATCAACATACCTGTGTGTCACTTTGTTTTTGCTTCGCTCATCAAGCAATTCCATTAATCTATCATCTACCTCTTTAACACCATGAAGCTGTTCTTGTTCTACCTCGTGGAGTAATCTTTTTTGAATATTGTAAGCATTATAAATTGGAATTCCACGGGTTTCACATTCATTTTTGAACATTTCGCTGATGTTTATATCACCTGTCAGTTTTTTAACCCTTTTCTGTTCGGGGGTATTAGCACTATAAAATCCCATACCTTAATATTTGTTTTTTAAATTTAAAAAATATTTTTATATTTTTAAAAGCAATATACTAATTAATTAAATTTTTAAGTTGATTATTTTGATAAGTTTGGGAATTGAAGGAACAGCAGAAAAAACCGGCGTTGGCATTGTTGATAGTGATGGAAATATCCTAGCTATGGCTGGAAAACAGTTATTTCCAGAAGAAGGGGGAATCCATCCTAGAATTGCAGCTGAACATCATGCTGAATGGATTCCTAAATTGATTCCAGAGGCTATGGAGCAATCAGGTCTTTCATATGATGACATTGATTTGATTTCCTTTTCACAAGGTCCGGGTTTAGGTCCTGCCTTAAGGATTGTTGCAACTTCAGCAAGAAGCTTGGCATTATCACTTAATAAGCCTATTATCGGTGTCAATCACTGTATTGGACATGTTGAAGTTGGAAAACTGGACACTGGTGCAGTAAATCCTGTTTCCCTTTATGTAAGTGGAGGGAACAGTCAAGTGATTGCTTATGAAAGCGGAAGATATAGGATTTTTGGAGAGACATTGGACATAGCTATTGGAAATTGCCTTGACCATTTTGGTCGTGAAACCGGTTTGGGCCATCCTGGAGGACCCGTAATTGAAAAATTGGCCAAACAAGGTTCCTATGTTGATTTGCCTTATGTCGTAAAAGGAATGGACTTTTCATTTTCAGGATTGTTGTCTGCAGCTTTAAGGGAAGCTCAAAAAGGAACTCCAATGGAGGACATCTGTTTTTCGCTTCAGGAAACTGCCTTTTCAATGCTTGTTGAAGTGACGGAACGTGCACTTTCCCACACTCAGAAGGATGAAGTGATGCTGTGCGGCGGGGTTTCTGCCAATTCAAGGCTTAGAGAAATGCTAAAAACAATGTCTGAAGAGCATGGGGCCAAGTTTTACATGCCTGAAATGAAGTTATGTGGTGATAATGGGGTCATGATTGCATGGTTAGGCCTTTTAATGTGCAATGAGTTCGGACCGATGGATTTGTCCGAAACTGAAATCATTCAAAAATTCCGGACTGATGAAGTTGACATCCCTTGGATTGACAACACCAAAACATATTTGAAGTTAAGTGATGATTTGATTGCCAAAGGGGCGGAATCCAACATTGTCAAAAGCAGCTATTTGGGCCAAAAGGCAGTATTGAAGGATAGGGTTCCTAAAGGATATAGGATTTCTGAAATTGACAATAAGATTAGAAAGGCAAGAACAAAAGAGGAAGCCAAGTTATTAAGTGATGCTAAACGCACTGGTGTCAAGACTCCTGTTTTGTATGACATTAATCTGGAAGAAAAATCCATCTTGATGGAAGAGATTGATGGGGTCATGGTTAAGGATATTATCAATGAGGATCTGGCATTCAGAATTGGCGGGGAAATTGCAAAGCTTCACTCTGCAGATATTATTCATGGTGACATTACCTCATCCAACATCATGCTTCAGGATGACCAATTAGTTTTCATTGATTTTGGACTTGGAAGATATTCACAACTTGAAGAAGATAAGGCAGTTGATTTGCTTGTTTTAAAGAAATCTTTACAAAGTATTGATTATAATTTAGCCATAGAATATTTTGATAAAGTTTTAAAAGGTTATGATAATGATTCAATTGCCAATAAAATTGCAGACATTGAATCTCGTGGAAGGTATACTCACTAAGCGTATCCCGATACCCTCTTAATTAATGGGATCTTGCTAAATATTACAACGACAATCCATGAGCTGAAAAATATCAGGACTGATAGCAAGATAATTGTAGCAAATACTTCAGTTCCGGTTAAATTGGCATGTTTGAAGTAGTATACCAATTTGGTGGGTATTAGGTTTATCAGATACATTCCATAACTTGCTTTGCTTACGGATAAAATGAATTTTGAAATGATGTTGCTTTGTAGGAATTCTTTAACATATGAGAAAATGCCATCTTTTGAATCGTAAATGTTTTTGCATAATAAAAATAGTGATGCACATTGTATTATTTCAAAAATACCAACGTCCACCCATGATGATAACATTTTTGATTGATTTGCAATGAAATTTTCTGTCATTGGAAGAATATCCATCACACCTAAAAACTTTATAAATGTGGTGAATGCGAATAGTAAAATACAGATTATTATAATCTTATTTGTACTTAAATTGAATTCTTTTTTAGATAAATAGTAACCTAATACCAAATAGCCTAATGGAGATAAAAACAAGGTTAAATATAAAAATTGTTCTATGTTGAAGTAATACATTATCTGATAAAATATGGTTGCAAAAACAAATATTGCAATGAAGTACTCTATCTCTTTCATTGATGAATGCTGTATGTATTTGTTTATAACAGGAATGCTTAAATAAACGCCCAATATCATCCAGAAATACCATCTGAAAGCAAAAATGTTTTCAACTTGATTGTGTGTCGAATTCAAGAGAAATACTATAAATATTGCGGTTAAAATGTAATAGAAAATAAATGGCTCTACAAGACGCTTAACTTTCTTCTTTAGGAAATTTCCCAATTCAATCTCCCTATTTAACATCAACGCTCCCGTAATCATTATGAAAACAGGCACACCAAACCTTGCAAATGCTGAAAAGCCATAAACGGGTATGTTTTTTATCTCTGCATGCTGCCAAACCATAAATACGTGTATTGAAATAATTGCAAAAATTGACAATACCTTTAACAAATCAATATATTGTAATCTCTCTTTAACCATTAAATAAGATATTGGGTTAAA
>CAJGDA010000113.1 GCA_904501935.1 uncultured Methanobrevibacter sp.
AAAAAAAGAGAGCTTATTTAAAGTTAGTAGCTCTTTCTTCGAAGTGTGCTTTAGGAAGTCCGCATACAGGACATTTTTCAGGTGCATTAGGACCTGAGAATACAAATCCACAATTTTCACATTTCCATTCGATATCTGCTTCTTTGTTAAATACAGTATCGTTTTCGACGTTTGCAAGTAAGGTTCTGTATCTTTCTTCATGTTCTTTTTCGATTGCACCTACTTTTTCAAATAAGAATGCGAGTACAGGGAATCCTTCTTCTTTAGCGGTTTCTGCAAATTCTTTGTACATTGCAGTCCATTCTTCGTTTTCACCGTCAGCTGCAGCATTGAGGTTAGCTATTGTGTCTGGAATTTCTTCATCATGTAAGAATTTGAACCAGATTTTAGCGTGTTCTCTTTCGTTTTTGGAAGTTTCCATGAAAATATCATGGATTTGAACATATCCTTCTTCTTTAGCTTTAGCTGCGAAGTATTGGTATTTAGTGTGTGCTTGAGACTCTCCAGCGAATGCTGCTTTTAAATTTTCTTCAGTTTTTGTACCTTTTAAATCAGACATAATTACATCTCCAATATGTATAATTATAAATGTTATTAAATAAAAAGTTTTTTAAAAAAAATTGAAAATGTTAAAAAAAAGAAAAAAAGGGATTATTTTAAATAATCCAATTATGCTATATCGGAATATAATAACCCCCAAGCCCTACTTGAGAAGAATGTTAAGTAAGGAGTTACTATAATTGAAAGAATTGCTAATGGTGGAATTGCAGCAGATAAAGTGTTTAAAATAGCTTGAATTACTGCTATTATAACAAATATTAAAATGAAAACAGCAATGACTTTTCCAACACCTATTCTTGGGATATCCCTTATAGCTTCAGGAATGTTGAGCGCTTCACCTAAACTGCCGGTTTTTGCCAATCTTGCTTCACCCATGCTAAGGAAGATTGAGAATATGATAATTAAGACAAAAGCAACCATAGCTGTAATAGCAATTGAAGTTCCAAATGCAGCCATTGTAGGTTCTGAAACAGAAGCCAATACGCCGGTTGAATTGGCAGCTGCTGTTACATTTGCGGAATTTGCGGCAATTTCCTGAGAAAATTGTAAAACATTACCCGGAACATTTGTAATTAAAGCGACAATTCCAATTATGATAGCCGGAATGATCATATATACAATGTTCGCAATAACCATTTTGATACCAGTTATGATGTCATTTTTCCAATCGAATCCAGGAGCTTCATCATCCATATCAATACCGGATTTTAAAATTCCAACTTGATAACCTGTAATTAAAAATCCTAAAACTATTGACATTATGAATAAAATAGCTACAAGAATCATATATACGCTTGATTCCTGAACTGCATAATATATTGACAATGCTCCACCAAAACTTAATAAACCGATAACAAACAATAATACGATATAAATTGCAAGTTTATCCAGATTTTTTGTTGGGAAAATGAATGATTCTTTAATAATATCTAAGATTTCCATTATTATACACCTTTAAAATTGTTACTCACAGTTAGAGTACATATTACTTTTAAGCAAAATACTATTTAAAATTAAAGTAAAAAAAAAAGAAAAAAGTAGGTTTATTTATGCATTTGAATATAATAAACCTAAAGCTTTACTTGCGAATAATAAAGCAAAAGCACCTAACAAGAGGGTTGCTATAATTAAACCAATGTATGGAATGAAAGCAAATATAGAAATGATTATTGTTGCAAGTAATGCTACAATCATTACGACAATTACAAATACAATGATTTTTACAATTCCAATTTTTTGAGCATCTTCTAAAACTGCACCGATGTTTAATGCTGCTCCTAAATCTCTAGTATCAGCAAATTTAGCTAAAGCAATCATCTCAAATATTCCAAATAAAATGAATAAGATTATAATGATGATTGAAGCGATACCTAATGAAGCAACAACATGGTCAATTCCAGCACCGATAACGCCGAAGAGAGCCATTATAATAAATGAAATGATAATTGGAATAATCAAGTAAACAATACTGATAATTATAGCTTTAATACCATTGATTAGATTTGCCTCTAAATCTATTGCCGGGAAATCATTTGAATGTTCAATACCTTTCTTAATTACATCAAGGGAGTATCCTGCAATAATTAAAGAAAAAATAAACCCTATAATAACAGCAAGAAGATAAACAAAACCATTATTGATTCCCAAAGGAGCTACTACTTCAGTTAAGCTTGCAAGAACTGCAAGAACTCCTACAATAAGGAAGTTAGTTATATCAGAAAACGGATATCTAATCGCATCTGAGAAAATTTCACCTAAATTCATATTTTTTCACCTATTAAATTATTTATATTAAAATTTACACTCCATAAAGTGCCATATAAAGATATAACATTATAGTATATAAAGTTTAGTGTTTAAATTAAAAAAAGTAAAGAATAAATGATGAATAAAATTATTCATCAATTCCAAAGGATTTTTTAAGCAAATCAGCGTTTACAAATCCTTCTTTATACATTTTACCAGTTGTTAAATCATTTATTACTACTTCTGCAGGAGCAAACATTCCCTTATCGATTTGATAGAAATCGAATCCAGCATCTTTGAATACATCAAAGAACGGTTTACCATATCCATCAGCAGCAGAAGATGGTAATTGAGCAGCTACACTAGCAATATCATCACCTTCTTCGGATTCGACATAGTAGTAGGTTCTTCCACCGAACAATACTGCATCGTTGGTTTTACCCATAGCTTTAAGTCCATCCGGGTCAACAGGTGCGATTGGTGCAATACCTGCTGCATGTTTAACTTTGGTAACATCAAACTTAATGAACTCCAACATTTTGTAGGTTCCGTTTTCAACAACTCTTCCTGCAATTTGGATGGATCCGACAAGGGAAGATGTAGGAGCTACAAGCAAGTATACATTTTTAACATCAACATTACATTCATCAGCAATGTATTGAGCAACTTCTTCACCAGGCAATACGTCAGCTTCTAAAGTTAAAATTGCTAAATCAGCTTCTTTGTCTTCATAATCAATTTCTTCATATGTTTCTGCTGGTTTTAAAGCAATTGCCCTTGCAGGACCAGAACCTAATGCAAAGAAATCGCCTACAGATACGGACCAACCTGCTTTTTGAGAACCTAAGGTTGAAATGGAAGGTGAGTCTGTTTTAATCTTTACTGAAGGAAGTGCGAATTTTTCAGATAAATCTCCAGGAATTGAAATTCCAACATCAGCAAGTCCACCAAGACAAACTTTAGTATAAAGTTCTCCTGCTTTAAAACTTCCATCTACATTTACACCACAATCTAAAACAGTAGCACCGTTTCCTAAAGTTTCCACAGCGATGTTTAATTCATCTGCTTTTTCAATCATTACGTCTACGGTTTTTTTAGCTTCTATGTTTACACTTACCATAGTTTAACCTCATAATATTCTAACTTATAACTTTTAAGTTACTGAATAAAGGTTTATATTTATTATTATTTAAAAGTGTCTAAAAGTTTTTAATAGAATAGAAAAACGTGAAAAGGGAATTCTTTAAAAAAAAAATACAATTTAATATTGCATCAAACGATAAAATTGCCCTAAAAATAAAAAATTGATGTTAAAAGAAAGTAAATTTAAAATAGAATATTTAAAAAACATATTATCACAAATGTGGCCCGTCACAGTTTCAATAAATTAAAATAAGTTATAAAACAATATTAAGTCAACTAATTTAAGGTGGTGAAAAAATTTTGAAGAACTTTAATGAAATATTAATTCATAATCCGGAACCCTACAGAACAATTTACATGTTTATAGAAAACGAAATACTTCCGAAATATCCCTGTCTAACCAATTGTTACCAAGATAATTTTGATGAAGAAGGAAACGCTCAGGTTCAATATTATATCAAATATGCTGCCGATTTATCAATTAAACAAGAAGATAAATTGTTTATAAATATTTTAAGAGACATTAAAGAATTTTGCTCCATAACAGGTATTGAATATAATGAAGATCTAAATATAGACATCATATTAACGGTTGATGGTGATTATTATGAAAAGCAGAGAAAATGATTTTGAAGATATTGAACCTATAGAATTCTACAAATTAGCGAATGAATTAAATGAAATTAAAAAGGATTTAAATTCAACTAACGCTTCAATTAACAGAACAATATATATGCGAATATATTATGCAGTGTTTCTCTTTTTGAGGGAATGGATGAAAAAATTTACTGATTACCAATCCTGGCCAAAAGGAGAACACAAAAGATTAGCTAAATATATACGATTTCATGGGCCTTTCGATAATGAAACCAACGAGATTATATATCGCAAATTAATTCGATTGAAAAAATTAAGGAACCAATCCGACTATAAATTAGAAGTTCCTGAAAAAAATTCTCCAAAATACAATAGATGGGATTTTACAAGCATTAATGAAGCATTCCAAATTGCAGAAGATATTGTAATCCCATTCAAAGGGTTGCAAACAAACTAAAACCTGTCAAAATGAATCTTTGACTCATCATACCTAAGCTTAACTTCACTTTCCCTTAAAGGCCATCCCACACAAATCACTGAAAATGGAATGCAGTAGTCAGGTATTTCCAGATATTCCTTCAATTTCAATGTCCTATCCTCTATCGGATGAAATCCTAGCCAAACGGCACCAAGGCCTTCATGGGTAGCCTGCAGCAA
>CAJGDA010000114.1 GCA_904501935.1 uncultured Methanobrevibacter sp.
CTCCAACAACTGTCATGAATATTAACCTTTTGGGGTTAATTTCCGCCAGGTTCCTTGCGATGATAGGTAAATCCACACCTGAAACGGCACAGTAAACAATGTCCTGACCTTCCAAAGCATTTTTCAAATCTTTTCTATTGGTTGCATCAATGCTTATTGCCTTTACTCTATGGCTGTCTTCATAGATATTTCTTGCAGTTTTGGATATTGCTGTTAAGCTATAGTTTGGATTTGTAAGTAATTTAGCTACAATTTCCCTTCCAAATTTTCCTGTTGCACCAAGTATCGCAATATTCATCATTTTCACCTTTAAATATTTTATTTATTCAGTATAAATATTAAGTATTTGTATTATTAAATATTATAATAGAGGTTTGAATAATGGAATATAGGAAGTTGGGCAATACTGGCATTGAAGTATCTGAAATAGCTTTTGGCGCTGAATTTTTGGTTGAAAGGCCTTATGAGGATACTGAAGTTTTGATAAAGGCCTGTGAAGAAAATGGAATTAACTTTGTTGACTGCTGGATGAGCGAACCCGATGTAAGGTCTCATTTGGGCCGTGCAATTAAACCTAATCGTGAAAATTGGGTTATTCAAGGCCATCTTGGGGCAACTTGGCAAAATGAGCAATATGTAAGGACACGCGAGATGGATAAGGTAATTCCTGCATTTGAAGATTTTATGGAAAGGTTTCAGATTGACACTCTTGATTTTGGAATGATTCACTACGTTGACCTATTGGATGATTATAATGAAATTATGAATGGGCCATTCATAGAATATGTTCGCAAGTTGAAACGTGAAGGGGTTATTAAGCATATTGGATTAAGCACCCATAATCCTGACATCGGTCTTTTAGCGGCTAGAAATCCCGAAATCGAACTTTTGATGTTTTCAATAAACCCTGCTTTTGACATGTTCGATTCAATGGATGATATTGAAGAGTACAGAAAGGAAGATGCATATGACGGTGAATTTTCAAGCATGAATCCTAAAAGGTCAGAGCTATACAGCATTTGTGAAGATAACGGCACTGCCTTAACGGTAATGAAAGGTTTTGCAGGCGGGAATTTGCTTGCTGATGAAACATCACCATTCGGAGTAGCATTAACTCCTGTTCAATGCATTCATTATGCATTGTCCCAGAAAGGGGTTTCAAGCATTTTTGTCGGTGTTAAGACAGTTGAAGAATTGAAGGAATCCTTGAAGTATTGCAGCGCTACTGAAGCTGAAAAGGATTATTCAGAAACTTTAAAGAACGCTCCTAAACATTCATTTAAAGGACAATGCACTTACTGCGGTCATTGTCAACCTTGTAGTTCCGGAATTGACATTGCGATGGTGAATAAGTTATTCGACCTTGCAAAATATCATGATGAGGTTCCTAAAAGCATTCAGGAACATTACAATAACCTGAAATTCAATGCAACTGACTGCATTGCTTGCGGTGACTGCGAACCAAGATGTCCATTTGAAGTTTATATTGTAGATGTCATGCTTGATGCTCAGGATTTATTTGGATTTTAGGCAATTGAAAAGTTTAATATTCTTATTTTTACAAATACTTAATTGATTATTATGGCGTATGAAATTAAAAACAAAAAAAATATCTCAACAATTGGAGTGCATGCGGGCCAGGAAGAAGTTGATGAAACTGGCTCTAGGGTAACACCAATTTACCAAACAACATCTTATGTATTTGAATCATCCGAGCAAGCTGCAAATCGTTTTGCACTTAAAGAAGGAGGAAATATCTATACAAGGCTTACAAACCCTACTACTGAAGCTTTTGAAAAAAGAATGGCTGCTATTGAAGGGGGAACTGCAGCTTATGCAACAGCTTCAGGTATGGCGGCTATCTTTTATGCAATTATCAACATAACCAAAGTGGGAGACAATATTGTATCAGCAGATAACCTCTATGGCGGAACATATGAGCTGTTTGAAAATACTCTGGAGGAATTAGGTCGTACTGTAACATTTGTTGATTCTCAATCTCCTGAATTATTTGAGGAAGCTATTGATGATAAAACAAAGGCCATTTATGTGGAATCAATTGGAAATCCAAAATTGGATATTCCTGATTTTGACAGATTGGCCGAAATTGCACATTCCCATGAAATTCCGTTGATAGCAGATAATACAGTTGGAATCGGATCTGTAAGGCCATTTGACCATGGAGCAGATATTATCGCATCATCCGCTACAAAATACATTGGCGGTCACGGAACTACTCTTGGTGGAATTATTATTGAGAAAGGTGACTTTGATTGGATGAACGGCAAATTTCCTACCTTATCTGAACCTGATGAGACTTATAACGGTTTGGTGTTTGGTGAAACATTTAAAGGATCTGCCTTCACAACAAGAATCAGAACAGTTGTCGGAAGAGACACAGGTGCTGTTCCTTCACCATTTGGTTCATTTTTATTGTTGCAAGGTCTTGAAACTTTAGGCCTTAGAATCGAAAGGCATGCTTCAAATGCAATGGCGGTTGCAGAACACCTTGAAGCACATCCAAAAGTGGCATGGGTAACATATTCCGGTTTGGAATCATCTCCTAACCATGAAGTTGCTAAAAAATATGCTGAAAAAGGATATGGCGGAATAGTCTCTTTTGGTCTTAAGGCAGGATATGAAGGTGCTTTAAAATTCATAGAAAGTGTTGAATTGCTTTCATTTTTGGCAAATATTGGTGATGCAAAATCATTAGTTACTCACCCTGCATCAACAACACATTCTCAATTATCACCTGAACAGCAGCTATCTACTGGTGTAACACCTGATTTGATTAGGTTTTCTGTTGGAATTGAAGATATTGAAGACATTTTGGCTGATGTTGATCAGGCTTTAGAAAAAGTTTAATTGAAAGTTCATTGAACTTTCAAAATATATTTTTTCAATGAAGGTATATCAGATATTCCAAATAATGCTTTATTTTTTTTAATTTAAGCGTTTATTTCTTTTAATTCAAATAAAACTTTTATTTAATATTTTTTTTATAAATTAATTCATGCAGAATAATTTTCAATGATTCTATAAGTTTAAATTCATGCAATCAAATAGAAAAGTATTTATAATTAAAGGTTTAAAGCATAAACAGAAATTTATTTTCTGAGGTGTTTCTCATGAAAAAAGATTTACATGACGAAGATGAAATTAAAGTCAACAAACGAAGTACTGACAGATTATTTTTTGAATCAACATTGCTTCAAAGGGTATCTGATAGTATGGACTTTATGAAAAGTGAAACCCGTGAGTTTCTAGACGAATTTGAACCTGAAGGGTTTGAAGAATTTGATTTAGACGAATTCACTGAATATACATTCAACCAAACAGATGATTTTTTAGATGACTTATTAAGAGTCAAATCAAAAATTGTAAACCCGGATGATTTTCCAAAAGTTATTAGAGATGCATCTAAAAACGCAAAAATTGCACTAAATAGGGACTCTGACTATATAAGAAGAGCTAAAAGAAAATTGAATAGATTAAATTCTGATGATGGGTTTGTTGATTTATATAAAACTAATATAAGAGTTATTGAACTTTGTGATATGGCTATTGATTTAAATGAAAGAAATTGGGAAGCTTATTACACTAAAGGACTTGCATTAGTTAATTTAGAAAAATATGATGAAGCTATTGAAGAGTTCATTACTTCTCTTTCTTTCGATCAAGACAACATATACCCATGGCTGGAAATTGCAAATGCAAATCGTTTAAATAAGGACTACGCTGATGCAATTGATGTTTATAATCGTGTATTGGAAAAAGATGAAAATTCATATGATGCTTTCAAGGGCATTGCATTATCTTACTTTAGTTGCAAAAACTATCAAAAGGCTGATGAATTTTTCAAAAAAGCAACTTCAATACAAAGATTGGACTTTGACACTCTAGAACTTTGGAAAGAATGTCAAAAAAAACTAGAATAACTTAATAATTATTGGAAAACCCAATAATTATTCTTTTTTTTATTTATTCAATTTTAAATTGATTTTTTTTAAATTTTTTGGACCAATTAATTAAATTTAAAAACTATCATTTCTATAAATATTATTACAAAATGATAGGTGACAAAATATGGCAAAAAATGCAATTATTACAGGCGGTTCCAGAGGAATCGGTAAAGCAATGGCTTTAAAACTTGGTGAATTAGGATACAATGTAGCAATCAACTACAGAAGCGATTCATCTAAACAAATAACTGAAGATTTAATCGAAGAAATCAAATCTGAATATGGTGTAGATGCTATTGCTGTACAAGCGGATGTAAGTAAATTTGAAGACTGCAAAAAATTGGTTGAAGCGGCTGTTGAAGCATTTGGTGATGAAATAGATGCATTAGTAAACAATGCAGGTATTACAAACAACTCCAACTTTATTGATTTGCAACCAGAACAATATGAAGCTGTAATCAACACCAATCTCGTAAGTATGATGCACATGTGCCACTTGGCTCTTCCTTACATGGTAGATCGTGACACTGCAATCGTATGTACTGCATCTGTCGGTGGTTTAACTGGTGTAATCAACCAAGCTGATTACTGTGCCGCTAAAACTGGTGTAATCGGATTGTGCCGTGCACTTGCATTAGAATTTGCTCCAAGAAAAGTAAG
>CAJGDA010000115.1 GCA_904501935.1 uncultured Methanobrevibacter sp.
AGGATTCCTTCAATATATTCAATTTCAGAATCAGCTAAAGTCATGTTAACACCCTTAATTTTTAATTGAAATAATTACTTTTTCTCCTTCAATATCCCATTCTTTGGTATAATCTTTAGAATCTTTACTGCATTCCTCTGTATCAATTATAATTAAGCTTTTAGCTCTCACTTCATGAGATATGACTTCAGATTGTGGTACGATTAAATCTTTAAATTCCGCTGAAGTTTCAACATCAACATTGATGTTCGCTTCAACATCAAGGTCCATGTCTTTTCTCATGTCTTGAATTCTTCTAATTAATTCACGAGCCATCGCTTCTTGTCTGATTTCTAAGGTAATATTTGTATTTACAAATACATTTCCACCAGTGAATTCTGATGAAACAAAGTCATCTGGAAGTTCTGAATCAAATAACACTTCTTCACTTGACAATTCAATTCCTTCAATGACAACGCTTCCATTTGCTTCCAAATCTGCTTTAATTTGATTACCATCAGCTGCCTTTAATCCTTTTACAACTTTGCCCATGTCACCTTTAAGTTTTGGGCCTAAAATCTTAAGGTTTGGTTTTGCAATGAAGGATAACTTGTCAAATTCACTGGCCCTTAAAACTTCTTTTGTATTTGATTGGTCTTTAATGATGTCAGTCAAATCTTCGATAGCTTTTAAGACATCTTCATCTTGGGATACTACTGTAATGTCACTTACTGGCCATCTAAGTTTGTATTGAGCCATATCACGTGCTTTAATTGATGCTTCGATTACTTCACGGGCAACATCCATTTTTGCTTCTAAGTTAGCATCAATAGCATCTTCATCATATCCCCAATCATTCATGTGAATGCTTTCCGGCGCTTCGGAATTGACGCCTTTAACAAGGTTTTCATAGATTTCTTCAGAAATGTGAGGAGCTATTGGACATAAAACTGAAATTAATTTCACGAGTGCAGTGTATAAACTGTAATATGCACCTAATTTGTCAGGGTCATCGCTTTCAACCCAGGTCCTTCCACGAATAAGCCTTACATACCAACGACTTAAATCCTCTAAAATGAAATTGTTGATTTTTCTTGTTGCATTGTGGAAGAATAATTTATCCAAATCAACAGCAACTTCTTTGACTAAAGTGTTAGCTTTAGATATGATCCATTTATCTTCGGCTCTTAAAATCATGTCATCTTCTGTTAAGCCGATAGGATTAAAGTTATCTAAAGACATGTAAGTGGTTGAAAATACATAGACATTCCATAGGATGTTAAACATTTTATTAATGTTCAAGAGCTCTTCCCATACGAATTTTAAATCATCCCATGGTTTTGAAGCCCATAATAAATAGAATCTTAAAACGTCAGCTCCATACTTTTCAATTACTTCTTCTGGAGATACGACGTTACCTAAAGATTTAGACATTTTATTTCCGTTCTCATCCAATACAAATCCGTGCATCAATACTTTTTGATATGGACTTTTACCCATAGATATTACTCCTGTACCTAACTGTGAGTAGAACCATCCTCTGGTTTGGTCGTGACCCTCTGTAATGAAGTCATATGGGAACCAATCTTCGAATTTGTCCTTTTCTTCCGGATAGTAAAGTGAAGCCCAACCGGCTACTCCTGAATCTATCCATACATCCAATACATCAGGAATTCTTTTGACAGTCTGACCACATTTGTCACATTTAACTTCAACTTCATCAACATATGGCCTGTGGATAAGTTCAGCATCGCTGACAGTGATTTCAGTTAAAGCTTCTCCTTTTAATTCATCTAAAGAACCGATGACCTTGATTTCACCACAGTCCGGACATTCCCAAATAGGAATAGGAATACCCCAGAATCTTTGTCTTGAAATAGTCCAGTCACGAGCATTGTCTACCCAATCATGGAATCTGCCTTCTCCAGCCCATTTAGGTACCCATTCGACACGATCGATTTCATCTAACATCTTTTGTTTAATGTCTGTAACTTTCAAGAACCATTGTTTGGTTGCACGATATATGATAGGAGTTTTACATCTCCAACATACACCATATCTGTGCTCAATGGTCTCTGACCTGTACATTAAACCTTTATCTTCTAAATCTTTGATAATTTGAGTATTTTCATCTTTAGTAAAACCATTTTCATATTTTCCTGCATCTTCTGTGAAGCATCCGTCTTCTCCTACAGGACAGAAAATTGGAATTCCATTGGCTTGACCCACTTCAAAATCATCCGGACCGTGTCCTGGTGCTGTGTGTACTAATCCTGTACCTTCACCAAGTTCAACATGGTCCCCAGCCAATACTTTATGGACAGCATCAATTTCATCAAATTCCACATGTTTTGGAACTTCATCCAAGAGTATGTAGTCATAACTCATTCCAATTAGGTCTTTCCCTTTAACAGTTTTGATAACTTCATACATTACTTCCTTTTCT
The DNA here is from genome assembly GCA_904501935.1 of uncultured Methanobrevibacter sp. GTDB lineage: Archaea > Methanobacteriota > Methanobacteria > Methanobacteriales > Methanobacteriaceae > Methanocatella. Next base: position 2,426 of record CAJGDA010000115.1, read on the forward strand.
TCAATGATTTTATCCTCTTCGCCTTCTTTTTCTGCAGGGATTTTGGTTTTGTGGATTTTTACTTGACGTCCTAATACTGTTTCCATTAAGTTCTCAGCCAAAATGTAAGTTTCACCATCTTTTAACACATAAACATAATCAAATTCAGGGTTTGCACAAATAGCCATGTTTGCAGGAAGTGTCCATGGAGTAGTTGTCCAAACTAGGAAATAGGTATTCTCTTCGCCCCTTACAGGGAATTTAATATAGATAGATGGGTCTTCTTTTTCTTCATATTCTATTTCTGCAGCTGCAAGTGCAGTTCCACAGTGAGGACACCAGCTAATCACTCTTTGATCATTGACAAGTAAATTCTGTTCATTTGCTCTTTTAAGTGTCCACCATGAAGATTCCATGTATTTTGGATCCAAAGTCATATATGGATTTTCCCAATCCATCCAAACGCCTAATTGATCAAACTGCTCTTCCATGGCTACCTTATTTTCCAAAGCAAATTCTCTACATTTATCAACAAATTTATCGATACCAATTTCTTCGATTTCCTGTTTGGATTGAATATTGAGTAAATGTTCTACCTTATTTTCGATTGGAAGTCCGTGCATATCCCATCCAGCCTGCCTTCTTAAGCTAAATCCATTCATTGATTTGTATCTGAGATAGGAATCCTTAATAACTTTATTCCAAGCTGTACCTAAGTGGATTTTTCCACTACAATAAGGTGGACCATCTAAAAATGAGTATCTCGGACCATTTTCTCTAAGTTCGTTTACTTTTTTGAAAGTATCCTCTTCTTTCCAGAATTTTTGCACTTTCTTTTCTATTTTATCGTGATCGTATGATTTATCTGCCTCTTTTATTGGCATTGTAACTCCTCTAAAATTAATATTATGTGTATAATTAAAAAAATGAACAACCCAGCAGAAGCTGAGACATACTCTATGAGTACTGCTCAAATATATAACATTATGATATATATTATCTACTACATACTATATTAACTTATCATGACCCCCTTTTAATTATGGAAAAATTTGATATAAAATAAAAACAAAAATAAATAATATGGGATTTCATAGAAAATATAATTCACTTTTTAAAGCTGTAGACAATATGATAAAGCTATACAAAATTGCTAAAGAGAAAGATAAAAAATCTAAAGAGGATAAGAAATGAGAATTATCTATCTAATAGATTTTAACTGTCCGTATTCATATATTGGACTTGAGAGAATTAAAAAAGCTTGTGATATTTTAAATTTGGATGTTGAATGGGAGATGAGGTCTTTCGAACTTGAACCTCAAGCAGGCAAAAGACCTGTAATGAGCACCACAGAGCGATATGCAATCAAATATGAACTATCACCAGAAGAAGCTTCAAGCAAAATTGCCGAAATAGAAGAAATTGCGCTTGAAGACGGATTGAAAATCAACTTTAAAGATATGCCTCTCACAAGTTCAAAAGATGCATTGAGATTAACAAAATTTGCAGAGAATATGCATCCGGAAATTACCTTAAGGCTTGTAGAGGAAATATTTTATTCCCGCTTTATCAAAAACGAAAACATTGCAGACAATAATGTTTTAACCGAAATAGCTATTTCATCCGGATTAGAAGAAAGCGAAGCTAAAAAAATTATTGAAAACAACTATTATAATATAGAAATTTTCCTTGATAAGGAAGATGCACTTTCAAATGGAATTACCAGCACACCTTATTTTATACTTGAAAAAAACGAAGAAAGGCTCATAATTCCAGGTGTATTCCCAACTGAAGAGTTTGAAATCGCTTTAAAAGATTTTGTTAGTGGAGACATTAAAGATAAAACTTTTGTTTAAGTAAATACTGATTTAAACTTGTTAAAAACTTAAATAGTTAAAAACAATAATAGTTAATTCATGATTTTTAATAAAACCGCCAATGAATTAATTGATATAAAAATTATAAATGCAAATAGCTTTTTTATGCGTTTTAAAGGATTGATGCTGAAAAAAGATATTGATTTTGCAATATTGTTTTACGACTTAAAATATTCAGGAATCCATACCCATTTCATGAGATTTGAAATAGATGTCTATTTTTTGGATAAAAACAAAATTATTTTTGAAAAGACCACCTTAAAACCTTGGAAATTATATAAGCCAAAAAAACAAGCAAGTTATATTTTAGAAA
>CAJGDA010000116.1 GCA_904501935.1 uncultured Methanobrevibacter sp.
AAAAACAGCGGAGTTACAATTTGCTTTTGATAGTTTAAATGAAGTACATCAAAACCGACCAAGTCAAATAATAATTTCCCGAATTTTTCCCATTTTTTTGGAAAATTGTTTTTGAAGCCGTATTCCTCAAAATTATCAGTTGAATAGATTATTACATTGCAGGAATAAATCAATTCAAGCTTTTCAAAGTATGAGAATTCTTCGCCTTCAAAATCATCGAACAATTTTAGCTCATTGAACTCATGCAAAAATTTATCTGCCTTTTCAAAATCGAATGTGCGGATTTCACTAGTCATTTTTCGTCTCAAATCAACTAGAATATCAATCCATGAATCATCACAAAGACTGCTTTCAGTTAAGAATTTGTCTCCGCTGCCTCTCTCGGAAATTTTATAATATGAACTGTTATTGATGAAATCAATAGTGAAGCATTCATAGTGTCTGTTGAGGCGCTTAAAATTAAATCTTTGTGTAATCTCAATTTTTTCAATCATAAATATCAATAAAATATGTTCAAGTTTTTAACCGATAAATATACTATTAAAACAAAAGTTTATAAATTATTAGTCTTAATTATTATATTAAGTGATATTATGGCAATAAGAAGATGTCCACAATGCGGGGCAACTGGCGATGACATTTACGGTTTTTGTATAAAATGCGGATGGGAGTTTCCAAAGATAAACCCTGGTGAGCACATCTGCCCATTATGCGGATACCCAAATCCTGATGAAGCGGATTTCTGTGTAAAATGCGGTACACCCCTACTTTTCAAAAACCAATTTGAAAGCACAGAAAAGTCAGTCGGACCAATTATCATTCAAAAAACCATATCAAATAGTTCTGACACCCAAGAAAAGAGCGGATTAACAAAATGGCTAATCATCTTCGGTTATTTATTTTCAATTTTAGGCGGCCTTTTGGGTTTGATTATCGCAATATATCTTATTACTAGAAAAGATCCGAATGTAAAAAAACATGGAATGGTTCAATTGGCCATTTTCGCATTTTATATTGCTTTGATTGCTATTTTATATGCAACAGGAAATATTCCTGCTGATGCATTTACAAACTATCAGCAATTAGTCCTGGGCAATTTTACTCTTCCTTAAAGGTATATACATTATTATTGCACTGTCACCATTCTCATAATAGCCCGGCACAATCCTATCTATTTTAAAATTAAAATTTTTGTAAAACTCGACCGCAGCAGTATTATTTTGATTCACTTCCAAATAGATTGTATCAATATTAAGCAATGCCAATATGGAAATTGCTTTTACGAGCAGTTGAGTTCCGGCGCCTTGGCGTCTGTAGTTCTTATCAACGGCAATGGAAATAATGTGTCCCTGGTATTCATATTTTATCCAAAACATGACATAACCAATAACATAGTCATCAACTTCAGCCACTAAAAAACCAATTCCCATTTCATATAGCTGTTGAAACATGTTTATTCCATAAGATTGGCTGAAAGACATGTTTTCTATTTCAAAAACTCTTTTTAAATCTGTTGGAACAAACTTTCTAATAATCATAACACATTTAAATATAAAATGCAATGTATTTAATAGTTTTGATTAACAATATTTATTTGAGGAAAAAAATGTGGCAAGATTTCACAGATTATATATTAAATGAAGTTGGCGAAAATAATGTCAAAATAGCCGAAATCGCTGTTGGAAAATTCGATCAAGTGGCTCAAAGATTATCAAAAGAGGAAAATATCACAATAATCAAAACAGATATAAACCCAAATGACAGCAGCATCATAAAAGATGACGTTACAAATCCTAATGTTGATTTATACAAGGATGTTGATATCATCTACTCAATCAGACCGCCCAGTGAACTTCAGCCATACATTGTAAAGCTTGCCCAAGAAATAGATTCACAATTAATTATTAAACCATTGACCAATGAAGATTTGAATACGCCAAAGGTTAAAATGAAACTGAAAAATTTCAAAAAAGCAAGTTTTTACATTTTAAAGTGATATTATGAGTGACATACTATCCAAATATGACACATCCCTTAACGGACTTGACAAAAGCGAAGTCCGGAAAAGACAAAATGAATATGGTTTAAATGAAATCGAAGAGAAGAAACCTTCACCACTGATTATTTTATTCCTATCCCAATTCGTAGATATACTAATTGGTCTTTTAATCATTGCAGCTATTGCATCTTTTGCAATTGGAGATATTATTGATGCCGGAGTAATTCTTCTTGCAGTCTTGCTGAATACAATAATGGGATTCATTCAGGAATACAGATCAAGAAGGGCTGTTGAAAGTCTTAAGGGTTTGATTACAAAAACTGCTGTAGTTAAACGGGATGGTAAAATCTTGGAAATTGATGCAAAGGAGCTGACAATTGGAGATATAATAATTTTAGAAGAAGGCCGTAAAGTTCCTGCTGATGCGGCATTAATTGAAACTAATCATTTAAGCTGTGATGAATCAAGTCTTACCGGAGAATCGGAAGCCGTTAAAAAAGAGGTTAATGATACTGTCTACATGGATTCCAATATCCTTTCAGGCCACGGCCAGGCTATCGTGAGCAATATCGGAATGAAAACGGAAATCGGCAAAATTGCCAAAATCGTCCAGGAGGATGATGAGGAAACCCCTCTTGCAAAGCGTGTCGGAAAACTTGGAAAAATCCTCTCTTCAATAGCCATCGTTGTGTGTATTGCCGTTTTTGTTTTAGAACTTCTTAAAGGAGTTCCTCTTGTTGAAACATTTATGACTGCCGTATCACTTGCCGTTGCTGCAATTCCAGAAGGCCTCCCTGCAGTATTGACATTGACACTTGCTTTAGGAATGAATGAAATGGCAAAATCCAAAGCAATTGTCAGAAAATTGCTTTCAGTTGAAACTTTGGGTTCATGTACAGTTATCTGCAGTGACAAGACCGGCACTTTGACTGAAAACAAAATGACTGTTGTGGATAGTTTTTACACTAACAAAGACAAAACACATTTGATTGGTAAATTGTGCAATAATGCAGTCCAAAGCGAAGATAAAATCATCGGAGATCAAACTGACGGAGCTATTTTAAAATATTGCAAAGATTATGATTGCTCACTTGAAAGGATTGATGAAATACCACTGGACAGCAATCGTAAAATGATGACTACCATACATAGATTGAACAATGGAAAAGATATTGTCTTATCAAAAGGTGCTCCAGAAATAATTTTAGACTTATGCAAATATATAGATAATGATGGAAGTATTGAAATACTCGACTCTGAAACAAAGGAAACTCTACTTGAAAAAATTAGTGAAATGAGTTCACATGCGCTGAGAGTAATTGGGTTTGCATATAAGACAAAAGATGAAAATGAATATGAATCCGATTTAACATTTACCGGACTACTGGGTTTAATCGACCCTCCAAAGAGAGATGCCAAAAAAGCCGTTAGTGACTGTATCAATGCAGGAATTGATGTCATAATGATTACAGGAGACCATGAAAAAACAGCTTGCGCAATAGCAAAAGATTTAGGCATCCTGACAACCGGAAGAGTAATTACAGGCAAAGAATTTGATCAGCTTTCAGATGAGGAATACCTCGAAATCGTAAATGACATACAGGTTTATGCAAGAGTAAAGCCTGCACAAAAAATGAGAATCGTAGAAACTCTTAAAAAGTTAGGTAACATTGTAGCCATGACAGGTGATGGGGTGAATGATGCCCCTGCATTGAAAAAAGCGTCAATTGGTGTTTCAATGGGTGACGGATGTGATGTTGCAAAAGAAGCATCGGATATGATTCTGCAAAACAATGACTTTACCACAATTGTAAACGCTATTGAAGGCGGAAGAAAGATTTACGATAATATCAAAAGATTCGTCAAATATCAAGTATCAACCAATGTTGGAGCAATCCTAACAATTGTCGGAACCTCACTTTTAAATTTGCCGCTGCCTTTCAATCCAGCACAGCTTCTATGGCTCAATATTGTAATGGACGGTCCGCCAGCACAGATGTTGGGTATTGAAGGTGCTGAAAAAGACATAATGGAAAGACCTCCTGAAAAGGGAGATATATTAACCAAAAATACACTGCTTCAGATATTATGTTTAGGCCTTGTAATGGCAATAGGAACCATCGGCGTATTTTCATATGAGATATATTCCGGAGTTTCAACAACAAAGGCAATGACCGTAGCATTTACATTGTTTGTGGTTTATCAATTGTTAAATGCATTTAATGGAAGGGCAAACTCATACAAATCAAGTAAATACCTGTACTTGGGAATTCTTATCTCATTTATACTTCAATTATTAATCTTATACATACCTCAATTGCAAATAGTATTCAGAACAACTGCAATAGGTATTGTTGATTGGGCGGTTATAGTAATTGTAGCTTCAACAATATTAATAGCCCAAAAAATAATGGACAGAGTGATACAATGAAAATCTTTCTATTGGGTGGGACAAAAGACTCAACAAACATTATAGAATTTATTAAAAAGAATTATGATGCT
>CAJGDA010000117.1 GCA_904501935.1 uncultured Methanobrevibacter sp.
ATAATTGACAGAGACTTGGCAGGGGGATTGGGTCGTGAAGTTCCCGCAATGGAAAATTACCCTGGCTTTGACAACATTTCAGGCTTGGAATTAATCGAAAAGATGAAAGCACAGGCAATTCAAAACTGCGAGCTTCATGAAATGGAAGAAGTAACACAGGTTACAAAAACAGATGATGAATACCCATTCACAGTCAAGACAGACAAGGATTCCTACCAATCCAAAACAATCATTCTTGCAACAGGAAGCTCACACCAGCATCTAAACATAAAAGGCGAAGACGAATTTAAAGGAAAAGGCGTGAGCTATTGTGCAACCTGTGACGGATTCTTCTTTGCAGGCCGTGACATCATTATGGTAGGTGGAGGAAACAGTGCCCTCCAAGAGGCATTATATCTGAAAAACCTAGGTGCCAATGTCACAATAGTTCACAGAAGAGATGAATTCAGAGCTCAAAAACACTTGCAGGATATGATTAAAGAAGCTGGAATCAATACACTCCTCAATAAAACAGTAGAAGAAATCAAAGGAGACATGCTTGTTGAATCAGTCATGCTAAAAGATACAAAAACTGGTGATTTGACTGAAGTAGCAACAAATGGAATATTTGTCAGCATTGGCTATATCCCTCATACTGAGCTTGCAAAACAGTTAGATGTCAAGCTGGATGAGTCAGGCCATATCATAATCGATAAAAATCAAAAAACCAATGTTGATTATGTATATGCAATTGGTGATGTTTGTGTTGGCTTAAAACAATGGATTGTGGCATGTGGAGAAGGTGCAGTGGCTGCAACTTCCGCATTTACCGATATTCAGTAGTTATAACGTTCCTGCAAGTAAACGTAAATGAAGAATGCTATAAGTAACACTACAATTACTGGCAATAACCACATGAATAATTTAAGCAATACAACAGCTATTAGAATAGCCGCAATTATAAATATTAAATCTCTAAGTTCCATGTAACATTTCTTTATAAAATGTTATATATAAACTTTAAGAGATTTTTTTCTTATTTTTAACCATATTATAAAAACATATAATAAATAAAAAAATCAAAAATAATATCAGTATATTTTAATGGAGTATAAAATGACAATTTTAGTAGTTAACAACAAAGGACAATATAACCATAGAATTCAAAGAAGCTTGCAGTATCTCAATATTCCATCCGAATTAATTTCAAATAATCTATCCATTGAAGAAATTGAAGCTAAAGATCCTATAGGATTGATATTGGGTGGAGGACCTTCAATAGAAGGTGCCGGATTAAGTGAAGAATACATCAAACACTTTGACATTCCGATTTTAGGAATTTGTCTCGGCCATCAGTTAATTGCTAAAGCATACGGTGGAGAAGTTACCACTTCTGATACTGAAAGTTATGCTCAAGTTAAAATAAACATTAATAACGATGAAAATTTATTTAATCAAATAGGTCCTGAAATGGATGTTTGGTCTTCACATAAGGATGAAGTTAAAACAATTCCCAAGGAATTTGAAATATTAGCCAGTTCCAATTTATGTGACGTTGAATCATTCAAACACAAAGACAAGGATGTGTATGGAATTCAATTCCACCCTGAAGTGCATCATACTCCAAAAGGATCGATTATTTTTGAAAATTTCTATAAAATCTGCCAAAAATAGGTGTAACAATGATTGATAATGCTGAAGACTTAAAAAATAAAGCTGTTGAAAACAAAGCTGGTTTGAAAAGACAATTTGTCAATATACCAATCGGCGATGAAGAATATGGATTTAGAATATCCGGAATTGGAGAAAAATCCGTGAAGATTGAAAAGTTCATTAAATATGAGGACATCTATGAAGCAATCGAATCCGGTAACGACACCGGACTTGAAGCTATGATCAAACAAATTATTGAAGATTATGAGGAAGAGGATGAGGAATAAAATGTTAAGCCCAAAAGAATTTATTGATGATGCAATCCAAAAAATCAAAGACCAAATCGGTGATGAAAAAGCAATTATTGCATTATCCGGTGGAGTAGACAGCTCAGTTTGTTCTGTTCTTGTTCAAGAAGCAATCGGCGATAACTTGACTGCAGTTTTTGTGGACCATGGTCTTTTAAGAGAAGGAGAAGTTGAACAGGTAACCAATACATTCAAAGACAGGTTAAACTTCAAATTCGTGGATGCTTCAGATGAATTTATGGACGCTCTTGCAGGCGTTGAAGACCCTGAAGAGAAAAGAAAAATTATTGGAAAAGTATTCATTGACGTCTTTGAAAGAGAAGCCATCAAATCTGACGCTAAATTTTTAGTTCAAGGAACCATTGCTCCTGATTGGATTGAAACAGATGGTGAAATCAAATCTCACCACAACATTGCCCTTCCAAGCGGAATGGAATTGGAATTGTGCGAACCTATTCGTGATTTATATAAAGATGAAGTAAGGGAAATCGGTGATGAACTCGATTTGCCTGCAACTACAGTTTACAGACAACCTTTCCCAGGACCTGGTCTTGGAGTGCGTGTTGTTGGAGCCCTTACAAGAGAAAACGTCGAAATCTGTAGAAAAGCAAATAAAATCGTCTGTGATGAAGTTGAAGCTGCAGGTCTTAATAAGGACGTATGGCAATACTTTGCTGTTTTAACCAACACCAAAGCTACCGGTGTTAAAGGAGACCAAAGAGACTTTGGATATCTGGTTGTAGTTAGAATCGTTAACTCCATCGATGCGATGACTGCATCCGTTGCTGAATTACCTTGGGATCTCATCAAAACCATATCCCAAAGAATTACATCAGAAGTTTCTGAAGTTACTCATGTTGCTTTATCCATTAGTGACAAGCCACCTGCAACCATCGAATTCTGTTAAATACTATTATAATCAATAGTATTTTTCTTTTTTACTTTTTTTAATTAAGATAAAATGAAAACAACTAAAAATGCTTACCTTGCCAAACTAACAGAGCAAATCCAAATGAAATCTGTTAAAGTTGGAAAGAACCTTGAAGGAACAACCCCGCCATCAGTGTTTATTGGAAGATGGTCATATCCTAAAGTATATGCCGGACCTATGATGAGTACTCAAATGGGCGATACTCACATTATGGACTCTCCTGAAGACTGGATTGGGCAAAATAAAACTCAAGAGGAAATTATCAATTACAGAATGGGCCTTGTAAGAGGAAAGCAGCTTATTAAGATTGATGATTTGGAAAATCCCTTTGTTGAAAAGCTTCAAGACATTTCACTTGCATCCACATCGATTGACAGTGAAGCCACATTTGGTCGAAGGCCTACAGGATCAATGTTTACAGAAGACAGCACCCCTCATGGACCTAGTGCAGTTATTGAAAAATTCGACATCGATGCTGTCAAATGGGACAGACAGCTTGAAAAGACATTTTACGACACAGACCTAAAAGCAACTGAAGCTGTAGTGAATCTCCACAATAAGGACGTTCCTTTCACAGCAATGCAAAAAGCATTTTCTGTTGGAGCCATTGGTACTAAAAAAAGAAGGAAACTCGTTCCAACACGCTGGTCAATTACAGCATGCGATTCAACACTGGCAGATGAATTTTTAAAAGAAGTGAGAAAATTTGAAATACTTGATACCTATAGGGTCTTTGAATTCGGAGCGTTGAACACTTATTATGTAATCATTTTAACACCAACTGAATGGCAATATGAATGGTATGAAGCATTTATCAAACTAATAAATAATGAAGAGCTAATGTTTTCAGATTATGAAACAAATAGTGGCAAAAAAGAATATTCAAGAGTGGGAGGGTGTTATTACACCGCAAAAATGGTGGTTTTAGATTATCTCACAAAAATTAAAAAACAATCAGGATTGCTAATTTTAAGAGAAGCATATGAAGATTACGTGCCTTTAGGCGTTTTTAACGTTCGGGAAAATATTAAAGAAGCAATGATACGACCATATATTGAATTTGAAACTTTAGAAGACTGTTTAAAATATGCTGGAACAAAACTTAGATTGCCAATTAATAGATTTGTAAAAAATGGAACATTGCTAAATGAAATGCTTCACTCAAAACAAACTACACTTGATATGTACTTTAAAAGAGGATGAAAATGTTTAAGTTTAAAACCCCTTCTCAAAAAACAAAAGAAATAATGTCAAAAGTTGCATCATCTGAAATTAATAATATTGACTTTGAGCAAAGTGCTATCGATAAAATTAAAGACTTAACCGGACATGAGCAAGTAAAAATTACTTCAAGCGGAAATAACAGTATTTTCATTGCGCTTTCAGCTATCGAAGGAGATATTATCATTCCAGATCAAGGCGGATGGCATGGTTTTAAACAAATTGCAAAATTTCTAAATAAAAATATTATCACGTTAAAAACAGATTTAGGCATTATTAACCCCAACTATATTGATGAATTAGATATAATGGAAAATTCCGCATTAATTTACACTAGTTTTGCAGGATATTGCGCAGAACAAGACACCAAGGCAATATCAAAATACTGTAAAAATAACAAAATC
>CAJGDA010000118.1 GCA_904501935.1 uncultured Methanobrevibacter sp.
CAAAAACGAAGTAAGAGTGAAAGTTGTGGGAAGAACCGAACTGCTACCTGATAATGTTAAAGAAGCCATTAAGGAAGCAGAAGAAGCGACTGCCAATTACAATAAAAGATTTTTAAATCTGGCTATTGGATACGATGGACGTTTGGAAATCATTGATTCATTCAAAAAGATTATTAAAGATGTGCAGGATGGAAAAATCACAATCGATGACGTTAATGAAGAGCTTGTAAGCAAAAACCTCTACACCGGAGGGATTGATGATCCTAACCTAATCATCAGAACAAGCGGAGAAGAACGCTTAAGCGGATTCTTGCTATGGCAATCATCCTACTCTGAACTGTACTTCTGTGAAACATTATGGCCGGAACTTAGAAAAGTTGATTTTATAAGAGCTATTAGATCATATCAAGCAAGAGATAGAAGGTTTGGGGCTTAAATGATAGACACACATTGCCATATTGATTTTGAAGACTTTGATAGCGACCGCGAAGACGTTATCAAAAGAGCAAAGGACAAATTAGACCATGTCATTGTTTCAGGCTACAGCAATGACAGCAACATGAAAGTACTTCAGCTTTCAAAGGATTATGAAGGATTCATTTACCCGACTTTTGGTTTTCACCCTGTAAGTTCACAGAATGCAACAGAAGATGAAATAAAAATAGCGCATGAAAATATTGCAAAATATCTCGATGAAATCGTAGCCATTGGCGAAGTCGGAATGGACTATTTTTACGTTACTGATAAGGCATTGCGCGAAAGACAGCAGGAAATTTTCACCGGTTTTTTAAAGCTTGCAAATGAATATAAAGCACCAATTGTCATGCATGTGAGAGATTGTGAAAAAAAGGCAGTCAACATCATTGCTGAATATGAGGATATTCCATATTTTGTTTTCCATTGCTATGGAGGAAGCCTAAAGACTGCAAAAAGAATAATGAATATGGGAAATGCCTACATGAGCTTCTCTACAATGCTTTGTTATTCACAGCAGCATCAGGATTTGATTAAAAAAATAGACTTGGACTACATACTGACTGAAACCGACAGCCCCTATCTGGCAATGACAAAAGAAGACAGGAATGAACCTGCAAATGTTGTTAATGCAGTTTACAAAATTGCTGAGATAAAAGGCATTGACGTGGAGACTGTTGATGAAGTCACCACCACCAATGCACGAAAGATTTTCAAGATTTAGTAATGAAGCGTGAAATTCAAATCAATCAAAACATCCTTATTTTCTCTAACCGCTTCGATTATAAGTTCAAAATCAGTTAAATCCTGCATGACCAAATTAATCAAATGCCAATCCAGGAGCGAATCGTTTAAAAATATAGTAAATTGATTCCTATCGATTAAAACCTCTTTTCTGCAGAATAGCTTGAATGCATAGAAATAGAGTTCTATTCTGAATATCAAATCTTGCTTATCCCCATTGCCGTTTATGAAATAATCCTTCAAGTCATCCTGCAGGATTTTTCCCTCATCCCCGACATCGGCTTTGAAAGTCTCCATTTCCTTTAAATCCTGCATCAATTGCTGTTTTTCTTCTTCATTGTACATAATAATACTATTTAAATTATCATATTTACCTATATCCATTTTACATTAGCCGTAGTGAAAACATAATGCTGGGAAAAAACCGGATTATACAGCTTATTGGTAGCTTGGGTCGTATTGAAACTGACAGCAATCGATTTTCTCAAATTATAATTAATCCTGTCCCCTATTGAAACCAATTCATCATTATTGAATCTATCAGATGTCCTCGCATAGACCTTAAATTGAATCCGCTTCTTATCATAATTGTCATCCCAGCCAAGCTCCATGTATGAAATGTTCACAATTTCAACCGAATACGGATCCAATAGACCTGTTTTGGACTGTGAATAATCCCAATAGGCATCGTTTGGATATATTCCACTTGATGAAGTTGCCAATCCTTCAATTACTCCGCTTCTAGCGGCGCTCATCGCAATATTCAATTCGTTTTCGCCTGCAATGAATACCATCGAAATCATCAAAACGATTATCAGAGTTCCGAATACAAACAACATCTCTGCAGACATCTGGCCTTCATTGTCCATCATGATATCACGATTTTTCCCTCATCGCTTTTTGTAATGCAATAGCTTCTACCGCTAACCAGTTTGTATTTTGAATCAACATTTAAAAGCGGAAGAAATGTTTCACCTTTCTTGCCCTCATATTCAATGGTCAATTTAGACTTATCAACAGTTATTTCAAAATAACCCTTATCCGACGGCAGTTCAATATGCTTTGAATATCCCACACCATTCGAGTTTACCTGACTGATTTTACCAGAAACTTCATCCAAAATCAACCGATGCTCCACATTGTCTTCAATATTGAAACTTGAATTAATTATTGATTCGCTAAAAAATAATATGCTGCAAGCAATAATTATGATAATAAACAATGAAAAAATGTATTCAGCCGAAATAAAACCTTTATTATCCATATTTTCTAATTATCTTTATAATTTATAAAGTTTTCTCGGAATAAAAGTCAATTTTGATACAAAATTATTAAATAATATTTGAAATAAAAGATTAATCATGAAAGGAAAAGTTATATTCATTGGTGCAGGTCCAGGAGACCCTGAATTGATAACCGTTAAAGGAAGAAAAGTCATTGAAAAGGCTGATGTAATCATTTATGCAGGTTCACTTGTCAACAAGGATGTATTATGCCCTGCAAAGGAAGGCTGTGAAATTCACAACAGCGCATACTTGAATCTAGATGAAACCGATGCAATCATTACCGAAGCTGTCAATGAAGGCAAATTGGTTGCCCGTGTACATACCGGCGATCCTTCAATCTATGGCGCGATTGCAGAACAGATTCGGGAACTTAAAAAGCATGACATTGAATACGAAATTATTCCAGGCGTAAGTTCATTGTTCGGAACCGCAAGTGTCTTGGAAACTGAATTGACATTGCCTGAAATCTCACAAAGTGTTATCATCACACGTCCTGAAGGAAGAACTCCTAAACCTAGCGGTGAAAGCATAGCCAGCTTTTCACGCCACCACGCAACAATGTGTATCTTTTTGGGTATAGGCATGATTGACAAAGTGGTTGATGAACTGCTTGAAGGCTATGAAGAAACCACCCCAATTGCAGTTGTCAAAAAGGCAACTTGGCCAGACCAGCAAATAATTAGAGGAACCCTTGCGGATATTGCACAAAAAGTCAAAGATGCCAATATAACAAAGACTGCAATGATTGTGGTGGGAGATGTCTTAGACCCAGGCGACTTTAATGCATCTAAGCTATATGACAAAAACTTTAAGCATGAATATCGTTAGATGCGGAAACCTGCCCTATATATTAGTGTTTAAAATGATGTCCTCAAAAGTCAATGAAAAGAAGGTTAAAATGGCCTTTGATGTAGTGATTTTTGAGGAAAACTACACTATATCCTGAGGATGAAAATGATGTCCTCACAACTTTTTTTAAAGAAGAATTTTAAAGTGTAAAAATAGTTAAAATAAGAAAAAATAGGTAGTGTTTTGAAACGTATGTTTCGCAAGTAATGATTCAAACTAAAATAAAATTTTTAACAGAGTTGATGTTATTATGAGTAAAAAATACCCAATGACCTATGAAGAATATGAAAGAAGAGTAATTGAATTGTTTTTGGATTTGTATCCTAAAGACAAACAAGATGTGGCAATGGAAAGAATAAATGATTTGCTTAAAGAAGAACCTGAATTCATAGAAGCATTATATGGAGACACATGTTTTCGTTATGACCACCCTGAAATCTATAGTGAAACTTGTAAAAATGCATTTGAAGATTATAAATTAAACTCCATACCAGTCAGAACTTTAAATTTGCTACTTGGAGGGAAAGTAGATTAATGGTGCATAAAAAAGATATAATAAAAATAATTGATTTAGCATTGAAAGACTATAATCTGAAAAACCATCACGATAAATTTAAACCATATACTTGCAATACTGTAAGAGGAAAAGAAGTAACTATTGAAGTTTTAAAATTAACCGAAAAACCTACCTTTATAAAAAAAATTAAGGAAGCAATAGCAACACTTAATGATGAAGATAAATGGAGAGTTGATGTTCCAAGTATCGATGATTTAAAAGATGTAGATATATATCAAACATATAATGGTTGTACTTTTGCAGTTAAACCTGATGGGGATATTGTATCTGTTTGTGGTTTTATGGGAGAAGATGGTGTTTTGAAACGTATGTTTCGCAAGTAATGATTCAAACTTCTCACTATATTAATGTTGTTTGAATAATTTAACCGTATCTTTTCTTTCTTTCTTCAAGGTACTCTTCAAATAAGTCTTCTTGACCACTTTTTTTTAAGTGTTTTTTCACGATTTCCAATATGTCTTTTTCATATTTTTCATCCATTTTTCGAAGAGATTCTGTAAATTCATCGCCATCAAAAACTACC
>CAJGDA010000119.1 GCA_904501935.1 uncultured Methanobrevibacter sp.
AAAATATCATTGAATCAACTTCACACATGCTCAAAGAGCAAGGAAGCGAGATTCAAAAACACAGTGCCGAAACTATGATTTCTCCTGAAGTTTTAAAGGCTTCATTCTCAGAAGCTCTTCAAGCTATTGAAGATGTAAGCAATTATAAGCAACAAGCTCTTCCTAAAATGAAAGAGACCATTAATGTATTTAGTGATCTTGCAGATGAAGGTCAAAGAGTTGTTGATAAAATCGAAACAAGTAATAAAGATTTGTTAGAATAGTGAGTTTTCCTCTCACTATATTTTTTTAGGTTAAAAAATGAATGCTTTAGATAAAATCAAAAGGTCATGGTGGGTAATTTTTTCACCGATAATCCTGTTGAATGGTCTTGGATTTATTTTTATAGGCGCCATACATGATAACAAGAATTGGATTCTTGAAGGGGTTATTTATGAAATCCCATGGGTTTTTGGAATAATCTTTTCTGATTTTGATGGAATTATTGACGTATATGTTGCAATATCTATGATATTGTTGCTTGTGTCTATTGTTAGGTCTGTTTGGGTTGCAATCAAACTTCTAGATGTATATGAAAATGAAGAAAGATATGCAATTCAATCAACTGCATTAAACAATTCAAATCAAGATAGTAGCGAGTTTCCAACAACTGTTGCTTGCGTTTCATGCCTTGTTTTAATATTTATAGCCTATGCCATTCTTGCATTCATTTAAATATTACTATTTTTTAAAATATAATCATGAATAAAAAAATTATAATGGCCATTTTCGTTGTTTTGCTTTTGATTGTAGGATATGGCCTATTCTACGTTAATGATTACTATCATGCAGAAAAAATAGCTGTTGACAGTTTAAACAGTAGCAGCAATGTATCTGCAATTAAAACTTCTAATGGAATGTTATTGGACGGTCCTGGAAATGATACTGCATTGATATTCTATCCTGGGGCAAAAGTTGAGTATACATCATATGCTCCATTGTTTATGAATTTATCATCTCAGGGCATTGATTGTTATCTAGTTGAAATGCCATTCAATTTGGCGTTTTTAGGTCAAAACAGTGCTGATGAAATAATTGATGATGGGAATTATTCACACTATTTCTTATCAGGTCACTCCTTAGGTGGTGCAATGGCCGCTTCATATATTAACAGCACAAACAAAACCGATGGACTGATACTATTTGCGTCATATTCAACCTGTGAAATTGAAAAGCCGGTTTTATCATTGTATGGATCTGAAGATAAAGTATTGAATATTGAGGAATACAATAAATCCAAGGTATTTATTGACGATAATCTCACTGAATTTGAAATAACCGGCGCAAATCACGCTCAATTCGCATACTATGGAAATCAATCAGGTGATGGAATAGCCAAAATTTCTGCCGAATCTCAACAAAAACAATGTGTCGGTCAAATTATCAATTTCATCAGTGGTGTTTTAAATAAAGAAATTAGTCATTAGCTAATTTCTTCAATTCTTCACCATTCAAGTGGAAAACATTCCAGTCTTTTTGTTGGGCTCCTAATGATATGTAGAAATCAATGCTGGGTTTGTTCCATGAAAGGCATGTCCATTCAAACCTTCCATAACCTCTTTCCTCTACAATTTTAGCCAGTTCTTTTAACAATGCTTTTCCATATCCTTTTCCGCGATATTCGGGGTCTACAAATAAGTCTTCCAGGTGAAGGTTAACATTTGATATGTAAGTTGAAAAGCTTAAGAAAAATAGTGCAAAGCCCACTTCCTTTCCATCTTCAAGAGCGAAAATGACTTCTGCTTGTTTTTTATCAAAAATCCATTTTTTCAATTCTTCTTCGGTTGCAATAACTTCATCTAATCTATGCTCATAGTCAGCTAGTTTGCGGATGAATTCCAAAATTAAAGAAACATCCTCTTCCTGTGCATTTCTAAAAGTTAACTGTGACATAAGATTATTTTTATCAGTTTCACTAAATATAATAATATGTTTAGAGAAATGCGAAGAAAAAATAAGCAGCTATCGGAAGAGGAATGTATTGATATGCTAATCCATGAGCCCCGTGGTGTTTTAGCCTTATTGGGGGATGATGATTATCCTTATACAGTTCCCATGAGTCATGTTTATGTTGACGGCAAAATCTACTTTCATGGAGCAATGAAAGGCCATAAGGTTGATGCTGTCAAAAAGTATTCTAAATGCTCTTATTGTGTCGTTGATAAGGGCATCAAGGCTGAAGATAGCTGGTGGTACACATTTAAAAGCGTCATTGTCTTTGGGACAATCAAAACATTAACCGATAGGGATGAAAAAATTGATAAATTAACTCATTTTGGAGATAAGTTCTTTCCAACCCATCAGGAAACGGTCGATGAAATTAATAGGTTAATAGACAAGACAAATGTGTTTGAAATTACCGTTGACCATATGACCGGCAAGGAAGTTGAAGAAAAGTAATTGATTTATATGGGCAAAACAAAACAGATATTCATTATGATATTTTAAGCATAATTGTTTTCTTTTTGCTATGTAAGGCTTAAAAATGTCTTTTAAGTTACTTTTATTTTAAACAGGATTACATAGCCGATAAATTTTCGCAAAAAGTTAAAAGAGATTAACTACAAATTTATCTCTATGATTAATAATGATTGGGACTTAGCATTGTCAGATGAGTTTAAAAAGGACTACTTTTTGGAAATAATGAATTTTGTAAATGAAGAATATGATTCAAAAACTGTCTATCCTCCTTATGATGAAATATTCAATGCTTTTAAATTAACTCCTTTAGGCAATGTCAAGGTTGTTATTTTAGGTCAAGACCCCTATCATGAAGAAGGCCAGGCTCATGGTCTTGCGTTTTCAACTCCTGATGGCAGGCCTATTCCAAGATCATTAAAAAACATTTTTAAAGAAATCAATAATGAGTATTCATATCCCATTCCCGAATCAGGCTGTCTTGAAAAATGGGCGAAACAGGGGGTGTTTCTACTAAATACTGTTTTGACGGTTGTTGAAGGGCAAGCCAATTCTCACAGCAAATGTGGCTGGCAGACATTTACGGATAATGTAATAGAAATATTAAATAATCAAACACAGCCAATCGTATTCATGCTTTGGGGAAAACAAGCTGAAAAGAAAAAGGAATTGATTACAAATCCAAATCATCTGGTTTTAATAACATCACACCCTTCACCGTTTTCTGCAAGGCGTGGTTTTTTAGGATCAAATCATTTCAGATTAGCTAATGAATTTCTAAAAGAAAACAGTATTGATGAAATAGATTGGGAATTGGATTAAATAACAATTTCATATTCAACCTTTCTGTTGTCTCTCATTCGGGAGTCCATATCAACCAGGTCATATACCAAGGGGTTAGCTATTAGCATGGACCATATTTCAAAAGTAGTTTTTACAAAGTCGTCATTGAGTTTAATATGGTCATGGACAATTGGGCATTTGTATGGAAATTCGCTTTCGTCAAAAATCAGATGAAATTCGCCTTTTTTGTTCAAGTGAGGAATCAGTGGAAATGTCCTACATTGAATTGGCCTGATAGACCTGTCGCATTTTGGCGGATTCACGCATTTAACCAGATAAATCTGGCCTTTCCATGAGTGAGGGTATTTGATTTCATCTGATTCGATGAAGTAAAGTTCAAATTCATCACTGTCTTCATACATCAATTCTTCACCTGGAAGGAGGTACAATGCCAAATCTTCATTGTGATAATCGTCTTCATCGTATACGCAACACACTTCACCGCATAATTTTCCACAATCAAAGTCTACTGGGGTGACCTCATCTAGCCTTTTGTATATTTTTTCAATGCTTTTTTTCATCTCTTTAGCAGTTATTTCCATATAATATTAAATATCTAACACTAAGTTTATAAATTATAAGGAAATAATATAATTATAATTAATTTTTTTGGGATAATAATGATTTTAAGAAAGGATAGGATTTTTTATTTAGATGAAGTTAGAGCACTTGCTATACTTTTTGTATTGTTGGCTCATACAATTAAAAATTTTCCAGTTAACATTAATTATTTGACATCACCAACACTTCTTTCATATCTTACAATATCTAGGATGGGAGTTCCATTGTTTTTCATGCTAAGTGGTGCTTTATTGATAGGTAAAGATTATTCCTTGTCCGAATTCTTTAAAAAACGTTTCTCAAGAGTATTGATACCAGCGATATTCTGGTATGTTATCTTATTTATTTCTGTTGCATATGTTAATGGATTTAATTTTGATTTGATGTATGAATGGATATACGATGCTCCGTTTCCATGGTTTGCATGCGCAATAATTGGTGTTTATTTGCTGATACCAATATTCAGTTCATTTGTGAAGGAATATGGAACTAGAGGTGCAGGATACTTCATATTTATCTGGTTGATTTTAGTTGTTTTAACTAATTTTAACTTGGCAGAGGATTATTAT
>CAJGDA010000120.1 GCA_904501935.1 uncultured Methanobrevibacter sp.
CTGGAATTGTATCAACATTTGACCAATCGAAATGATCGGTGATAGCTAGAGCTTCATGGTTTAGCTTCAAAGCTCTTCTTGCGAGTTCGGAAGGCAATAATTCTCCGTCACTGAATAGGCTGTGCATATGTAAATCGATTCTTTTGTTCAAAATATAACCTCTTTGCATTAAATATAATATTTTATATAATACATAGAATATAAATTTATATAACTTAAATTATGTTGAGGTAAAAAAATGAAAGCTAAAGCAGTAAAGATGGCTGACGGTGTTTACTGGGTCGGAGTAATCCACTGGCACAGTAGGACCTTCCACGGATATGGAATCCCAGGTACTACATACAACGCGTATCTAGTATTTGGTGAGGAAAAAACTGTATTGATTGATAATGTTTACAGAGGAATGTTCGAGCAATTCGATGCAAGAGTAAAAGACGCATTTGAGCAAGAAGGAAAAGACTTTAAGATTGATGTATTTGTTCAAAACCACTCTGAAATGGACCATTCAACATTTCTAAGGGAAACAATTGCTAAATACAACCCAGATGCAGAAATTTACGCATCACAAAACTGTATCAATTTCCTTGAAGCACAATACCACAACTTCTCAGACTTGGAAATCAATGCGGTTGCAACAGGTGATGAACTGGACATTGGTGGAAGAACCTTGAAATTCGTATCAGCACCTATGCTTCACTGGCCTGACAGTATGTTTACATTTCTTGCTGAAGAAGGCATTTTATTCTCAAATGATGCATTCGGACAGCATGTGGCTCATTCCAAAAGGTTCGATGAATTTTATGACACAGAATACCTTCTCAGGGAAGCACAGAAATACTATGCTAACCTTGTGACATTAGGTTCTCCAATGCTCAGGATGAAATTGGATGAACTGACCAACAGCGGTCTTTTGGAACAAATCAAAATGATTGCACCATGTCACGGTCAAATCTGGAAAAACCCTGCTCCAATCGTCGAAAAATACTCAGAATGGGGATCAGGAGTATGTAAAGACAAGATTACTGTAATCTTTGATACTATGCACCACTCAACTGAAATACTCGCTTACCAAATTGCTGAAGGTATCATGAGCGAAGACGTTGAGGTTGCAATGTACTTCATGCAGGAAGACGGTCCGGATGACGTAATCACTGACATTTTGGACTCCAAAGCTATTGCGCTCGGTGCTCCTACAATGATGAACAAGCCTTTCCCAAGAATAGGAAACATGATGTACTGGCTTGACTGCGTCAACTTCAAAGGAACAGGTAGCGAAAAAAGCGCATTGATATTCTCATCTAAAGGATGGGGTGGAGGAGCTATTGCTAAACTTCAAAGAGATTTGGAAGAAGCAGGATTTACTGTAACCGATACTTTAGATGTATTGTTCGTACCTGATGAGGAAGTGCTTGCCGAAGCATTCGAAAAAGGTGCAGAACTCGCACGTTCCATTAAAGAATAGAATATTCTATTCTTTCTTTTATTTTTTAAATTAGCAGATTGTTGTAAATAACAACATTTGATGAAAATTAACTATGAGGTGATACAATGTCTGATTTAGTAATTTATTTTTCAAGAGCTGGTGAAAATTACTTTGGCGGTAAGCTAATGAACATTGAAAAGGGAAATACTGAAGTTATAGCAGAATATATTCAGGAATTAACTGGTGCAGATTTATTCAAGGTAGATCCTGCAGTAGAATATCCCGAAGATTATATGAAATGTATTGATGTTGCAAAAAAGGAAATGCAGACTAATGCAAGGCCTGAAATTAAGGAATCCATAAACGATATTTCAGATTATGATACAATTTTTATAGGTTTTCCAAATTGGTGGGGAACCCTTCCGATGCCAATGTTTACCCAGTTGGAGCAGCTTGATTTTACAGGAAAGACAGTAAAGGCATTTGTAACACATGAAGGGTCCGGCTTTGGTTCATCAGAAAAGGACATAAAAAAATTGTGCAGCGGTGCGGAAATCAAAAAGGGATTGTCAATTCCAGGTGCAGAAGTCTATGATGCAAAGGACATTGTTAGGTCATGGCTTGATGAATAGACAACTGTTTTAAAAAATTTTAATTAAATTGAAAACTAATTTATTATTATGTCATATACAGTTTTTGTACCCGGCCACATTACAGGTTTTTTCAACATTGAAGACCATAATGTCAGTTTAAAAAAGGGGTCATGTGGTGCTGGTTTTTTGCTTTCTAAAGGTGTTAAAACCACAATATCTCCAGCTGATGAGCTGGTTATTGATGTTAATCAGGGAGATTTCACGGTGATTGATGAGGTTTTATCAATTTTAGACATTGAAACTAATTTTAAAATTGCCCAAGACATTCAACTTCCAATTGGTGCAGGTTTTGGAACCTCTGCAGCTTCTGCATTAAGTCTGTCACTTGCATTAAACGAATTTTTGGGATTGGGATATTCCAAGGAATTATGTGGTCAGATTGCACATATGTCTGAAATCAATTTGGGTGGAGGATTAGGAGATGTTATAGCACAAACAGGTCATGGTTTGGTATTTAGAACACAACCTGGAGCTCCGGGAATCGGTGAGATTGAATCCTTTGAACATGATGTTTATATTGCATGGAAGACATTTGGTCAAATCGAAACTTCAAGTATTATTCAGAATCCACATCACAAGCAAGTTATTTCAGCTTCAGGCATTAAATATTGGCAATATTTTAAGGAAAATCCTAGTTTGGAGAACTTTTTGGATTTTTCAAACAGATTTGCTCAAGAGACTGAATTGATGTCTGGTGAAGTGAAAGAATTGATTGATTATCTTAATTCTTCGGATGATATTTTAGGCAGTTCAATGGCAATGCTTGGAAATACTGCATTTGCCTTTGCATATGATGAAGATACATTCAAATCTTTAAACATTAAAGACTTGCATATAGATAAACTTAACAATATAGGGATTGTTTATGATTAAATTAGGTTATGATGTTGAAATCTACCGTCGGGATTTACTTGAATTAGTTAACTCTGGAGATACAATCATCGAACTGGGTTGCCATATAGGAGGCACTACCAAATTATTTCCGAAAGATTGCAATGTAATTGCTGTCGATAACTCACCGGAAGCAGTTAAAGAGATGGAAAAATTGGATGTAAAATTCATTTCAGGTGATGTCCGACTACATGAAATTTTGGCTGAAGTATTCAAGATTACCCAATCATGCGACGTCCTTGCAATTGATTTGGGTGGGGGGTATCATCCGGACACAGTTTTTAAAGTATTTTACATTTGGTCTAGCACATTCAAGCCAAAGCACACGGTTATTAGAAATAGGGGGATTTTGGAATTTTTCAACTCAGCTAAAGGGAGCAGCGAGAAAATAGCTAGTGATGAAGGCTATCTTGAAACCTATCACGATTCAGGCATTCCTCCTTTAATTAAAGAATTTGACTTGTGGACTCCAAAATTGAAAAAATAGACAAGTTTAAAATTTTATTTAAATTATTTTTTTTATAATCTTAAAATTGATGTCTAAATCGCACTAATTAATATTTATATATCAGTTTCACGAAAAATATAAATCATAAGTATATCGAGGTTAAATAATGATAGGTAAAAAGATTCGTTTAGAAAGAATCATCAATAGAAATACTAAAAGAACTGTAATTGCACCTATGGATCATGGAGTATCAAGCGGACCGATTCCAGGAATAATTGATATGGATGAAACCGTTGATGAAATCGCTCAAGGAGGAGCAGATGCAATTTTGATGCACAAAGGTATTGTAAAACAAGGGCACCGTGGTTACGGTAAGGATATTGGGCTTATTGTCCATTTGTCAGCAAGTACCTCTCTTGCACCAGACCCAAATAATAAAGTAACAGTAACAAGCGTTGAAAAAGCTATTCAGCTTGGAGCAGACGCTGTATCAATCCACGTAAACTTAGGTTCAGATACTGAAAGTCAAATGTTACAGGAATTAGGTGAAATAGCTGAAACCTGCGATTACTGGGGAATGCCTCTTCTTGCAATGATGTACCCTAGAGGACAAAAAGTGGAAAACGAACATGATGTGGAATTTGTAAAACATGCTGCACGTGTAGGTTCTGAACTTGGAGTTGATATTGTAAAAACAAACTACACCGGAGATCCTGATTCATTCAGAGAAGTTGTAGAAGGAGCAATCGTTCCTGTAGTTATTGCAGGAGGACCAAAAATAGACACTGATGAAGAATTGTTACAAATGGTTAAAGATTCCCTTGAAGTTGGCGGTGCTGGAGTTGCATTCGGACGTAATTTATTCCAAGCTGAAAACCCAGGTAAAATTACAAGGGCAATCTCTGAAATCGTTCACCATGATGCAGATGTTGATGAAGCTTTAGAATTCTTGAAATAGGTGATTTGATGCAAAATAAATTCGCTTGGATCAGCACTCCTGATGAAGTGTGGGA
>CAJGDA010000121.1 GCA_904501935.1 uncultured Methanobrevibacter sp.
AAAAAAAATAATGGAAACATTGAAGATTATTCCACTTCAATATTTTCAGCTTCTTCTTTACGAAGACAAACATCATACCCTTTTATAGACATTTCAATAGGATCTCCTAAAGTAGCTACTTTTTTAACATGTATTTTAGCCCCTTTAACAAAACCCATACCTAACAAATGTCTTTTTAAATCGACATCACCAGTATCGTGATATTTTACAATAGTTACTGTTTCCCCTGGCTTAACATCTTTTAAGGTTTTCATATTTTCACCCTCTTAATTTAATTTTAAGCATGCTAAAAATCCATTAAATAATATTTTATAATACTCAGTATATAAATATTTAGTCATGACTAAAAATTTAAAAAAAATGAAAATTAGACTAAACTACTTTCCGCCATTATTCTGAATTATGACCCATTTAATTTCACTTTTGCTATTGACTATCCAAATCCTGCCAATAAACCTATGTTGTAAATTAAGAAAGCTACAATATATGCAGTCACTAAAGTAATGGCACACATAGTTAATGCCCATTTGTAACCGTTAGTTTCATGTTTGATTGCACCAATAACTGCAATGCAAGGAGTGTAAAGTAATGTGAATGCCATAAATGAAAATGCAGATAATGGAGTGAATGTATCTTGTACAATGCTTTTTATTCCTTCTTCATCCTCCCCACCAATACCTGCTAAAGTACCGAATGTCGCAACTACAACTTCTTTAGCGGCCAAACCAGAAATAATTGCTACAGCAGCTTGCCAAGTTCCAAATCCTAATGGGGCGAATATTGGAGCAAGAACTGTTCCTATCATGCCCAAAAGGCTCATTTGAGGATCTGTTCCTCCCCATGGATAGATATTTTGTAAAACCCACAATACAATAGAACAAGCCAGTATAATAGTACCTGCTTTTCTTAGGAATCCTTTTACCTTTTCCCAAGTGTGTAATAATATACCCTTCAAGGATGGAATCTTATAACTTGGCAATTCCATAACAAATGGAGTTGATAATCCTTTAAACATTGTTCTTTTGAGAATGGCAGCAACAATAAGCGCTACAACAATACCCAACAAATAAATTGCCAGTAACATAGTTCCTTGATGTTCAGCGAAAAATGCTCCAATGAAAATGGCATAAATTGGCAATCTGGCGGTACAGGACATGAACGGAACAAGCATCATTGCAAGCATACGGTCTCCTTCATTTTCCATTGTCCTTGTTGCCATGATTGCAGGCACACCACAACCGAATCCTAAAATCATAGGAATGAAAGCTTTTCCATGAAGCCCAACGATTTTATGCATGAGCTTGTCTAAAGTAAATGCAGCTCTTGCCAAATACCCACAGTCTTCTAAAATACTTAGGAACAAAAACATTAGAATAATTATCGGTAAGAAAGTGAGAACACCACCTACTCCCCCAATAATACCTTTACATACTAATGAAGAAAGCAATGGATCAGTAATATATGCTGATAGCCATTTTCCTAAAGCGGCAAATGCTTTATCAATCATGTCTTGGAAAGGAGCTCCAATTGTAAATGTTAATTGGAACATCATCCACATTATAAATACAAATATCAATGGAGCTAGAATCCTATTAGTTACGATTTTATCAATTCTATCTGTAACGGTTTCTTTTTCAACAAGAGGTCTTTCAACAGCTTCCGCCATTAAACCGTCAATATATGCATATCTTGCATTTGCAATAACTTCTTCTGGGCCTTCTTTGTAAACATCGTATAAATGTTTGCTTACCCTATCTGCTTCCACCATGATTCTAGACCCATTAGAAGAATGTTGAACCTTGTCTATAACAATAGTATCTTTTTCTAACAATTTTATAGCAGTCCAAACTGAAGGAACATTTAATAAATCATCATCTTCTTCAATGAATTCCTGAATTTCAAATAGATGCCCTTTAATATCATTACTATAAGACAATTTTTCACTGGTATCCACCGGATTTTCAGCTGCTTTTTCAGTAGCGATTAATAATTCTTCAAATCCTTCCTTATTTTTCGCATTTATCTCCACTACAGGGAAACCTAAAAGCTCACTCATCAAATCAACATCAATGATATGGCCTTTTTTCATAGCATAATCATTCATGTTAAGAGCCATTACTAAATTAGCACCGAGCTCCATCATTTGAACTGTCAAATATAAATTACGTTCTAAATTAGCAGCATCAACTACATTAATAATTACATCAGAATCTGCATCTACAATAAAATCTCTTGAAACGATTTCTTCTATAGAATGAGCACTTAAAGCATAATTGCCAGGCAAATCAACAACATCATACTCATAACTACCATGTTTAAAATGACCCTCTGCTCTTTCAACAGTCTTTCCCGGCCAGTTCCCTACATGTTGGCGCATACCAGTTAATTGATTGAATACTGTTGTTTTTCCCACATTAGGATTTCCAGCCAAACCAACAATCAATTTTGTCATTAACCCTCTCCCTTTTCCATTAAATTTAAGGAATAACCAGTTATTTTAAAAAAAAATCTTATTTTTAATAAAAAAATCATTTTTTTATTTGAGATTATCCAAAAATTAGGTTAACCAAAAAGTAATACTATATTGAATTTTATCATATTTAAATATTAATATACACAACAAAAAGGTTTAAATACTGTTAATAACAACTGTTATATAACATAGTTAATTTTTGTTAGAAAAGTCATAGTTAAAATTTAGGCATGCCTAAATTTTTAGAAACATTTATATACTATGACAACCAACTTTAATACAAGTGACATGAATTTAGGTGTGCCTAAATTTATCACTTGAAAAAACATATTATTAGTCAATAATAATACAATCTCCAAAATACATACTGGTATTAAATTAGCTTTCCACAATTTTCTAATTTAATACAGGAAAATCTATCTGCCAAATAATTTTCCGAAAAAACACGAATTGGTGTTTAACTCTCCTCAACTAAACACCAATTAACTCTCTTTTTTTAAAAAAAAATTAAGGACCCTCACCGTCATATGTGTAAGGATCATCATAAATTTCCTCATCCCAATAATTATATTCTATATAATCATCAATCTCCTGGTTTAATCCCCATTGATGATCATCATAATATGTATAAGGATTAAATGCTGTTAATTTGACACTTTCAGTTATTGTAGCCTTATCATACTTCGAATCGCCTTTGAATACAACTTTGACAGTATATTCACCGACATCATATTTTTCTCGAATTTCACCCTTATACGATTTGCATTTCCACACGTAATTGCCGTTTTTATCAGTAATTGTGTAATTTATCTTACCTGCTGATTTTATGGCCTTTCCGTTACTATCAACCAATTTAATCACAATGATACCCTTATTATTCAAGGGATATTCATCAGTGGAAATTTTTACATTAACTTTTTGCTTTGCACACACGGGGCTTAACAGCACAAAGCAAATTCCAATTATTGCTAAAACGATGATGATTTTTTTATTCATGTTAATAAGTTGTTACAAATAATATTTAAAGATTAATATATAAAATATTAATAAGTGACTTTTATGATTGAATATGACGATATTATCAAAGACTCCCCATTTCTTGTAAATCATTTGATTACATTAAGCAAAACCCATGATTTCTACATTAACAAACATATTAAAGCAGGAACTGACATTCTTCCAAGCCAATACTATATGTTACTCTTTTTATACTATGAAATGGGAACAAATCAATCCGACATTGCAAAAGCCTGTCTTATGGATAGAAGTGGTGTTTCAAGAGCATTTAAAGACTTTGAAGAGAAAGGATTAATCGAAAGAGAAATTGATGAAAACAACAAACGTGCCTATAAAATCACATTAACCCCAAAGGGAGTTGAAACATCTGAATTTCTAATCCAAAAAGAAAAGGAATGGGATGACATGATTTGTGAAGAGTTAGACATCTCCCGTGAAAATCTGCTTAAGTTACTATCAAAAATTTCAATGAAGTCATTGGAGTTCAATAGAAAAAGATTCTAATTTATGTATGAAATCAATTTATTTAAAAAACTTCAATTCCCAAAAACTACTTTAATTTTACTAAATAAATTAAACAAAGTTTAAATATTCTTTTAAATAATTAATAGCTATGATAGAATTGGTTATAGCTTGTTTTATAGGCATATTTATTGGAACAATGACAGGAATTATACCTGGAATACATGTAAATACTGCCGGAGCAATACTGTTTGCATCATCAAATTTTCTATTGTCACAAGTATCTCCAGAATTTCTTTGCGTATTATTGGTTTCAATGTCAATAGCTCATGCCTTAACGGAATTTGTACCATCAATGCTTTTAGGTGTTCCGCAGGAAGGCACGGCAACATCCATACTTCCAGGCCATAGGATGGTGTTGCA
>CAJGDA010000122.1 GCA_904501935.1 uncultured Methanobrevibacter sp.
GGAACAGCAGGTATCCAAATGTCCATGGGTCTTGTTGAGTCTGATATGGTTGAATACGCACTTGCTATTGGTGCTGATACTTCACAAGGAGCTCCTGGTGATGCATTGGAATATACCGCATCCGCCGGTGGTGCTGCTTACATTATTGGAAAAGAAAATACAATAGCAGATATCAATCACACATGCAGTTTCACAACTGACACTCCTGACTTCTACAGAAGGGAAGGACAGGACTACCCATCTCATGGAGGTCGTTTTACAGGAGAGCCAGCTTACTTCAAGCATGTCTTAAGTGCTGCAAAGATGTTATTTGAAGAAACTGATTCAAAACCTGAAGATTACGATTATGCTTGTTTCCACCAGCCAAACGGTAAATTTTACTTAAGGGCAGGTAAACAATTAGGATTCACATCAGAGCAAATAAAGCAAGGATTGCTCACTCCTAATATTGGAAACACTTATTCCGGCGCTGTACCTTTAGCATTATCCAATATTTTGGATGTCGCTGAACCTGGAGATAACATATTTGTCATTTCCTATGGATCAGGTGCGGGAAGTGACGGATTCTCAATAACCGTAAAAGATGAAATTGTTGAAAGAAGAGAATTAGCTCCAAAAACACAAGAAATAATCGATCAAAAAACATATGTCGATTATGCTGTTTATGCTAAATTCAAAGGCAAAATTAAAATGTAAGGGGGCTTAAATATGAGAGATGTTGCGATTATCGGAGTTTCACAAACAAAATTTGGTGAATTATGGGATTCATCATTCAGAGATTTAATTGCTGAAGCGGGAGTAAAAGCTTTAGTTGACGCCGGCATTGATGGTGATGACATTGAAGCAATGTTTGTTGGAAATATGTCCTCTGGACTATTTGTAGAGCAAGAACACATTGCAGCTCTTATTTCTGACCACGTAGGTCTTAATCCTGTTCCAACCACAAGAGTTGAAGCTGCTTGTGCATCAGGTGGTCTGGCATTAAGGCAAGGTATTATGGCAGTTGCATCAGGATTCCATGATGTTGTAATTTCTGCAGGTGTAGAAAAGATGACTGATGTTGTCGACGCTACCCCCGCTATTGCCACTGCATCCGACCAGGAATGGGAAGCTCAGCAAGGTGCTACTTTCCCGTCATTATATGCAATGATTGCAAAAAGGCATATGTATGAATACGGCACTACCCGTGAACAACTGGCACAATTTTCAGTGGTAAACCATAAGAATGCATCCAAAAACCCGAATGCACAATTCCCATTTGAAGTGACTGTTGATAAGGTTATCAACTCCACTATGGTTGCAGACCCATTGACACTCTTGGACTGTTCTCCTGTCAGTGACGGAGCTGCTGCGGTTGTAATGGTGCCTGCTGAAGATGCAAAAAAATACACTGACACTCCAATTTATGTAAAGGCTTCTGCACAGGCTTCTGGAACTTTAACATTACACGATAGAAAAGATATCACTACCATTGAATCTACAAAAGTTGCATCCAGAAAAGCTTATGAAATGGCAGGAATTACCGTTAAAGACATTGATTTGACTGAAGTTCACGATTGTTTCTCCATTAATGGATTATTAGCAGTTGAAGACTTAGGATTTGCTGAAAAAGGTAAAGGCGGAATAGCTATTGAGGAAGGACAAACTGAAATTGATGGTGATTTCCCAATCAACACTTCCGGCGGTCTTAAGGCACGTGGACACCCATTGGGTGCTACCGGTATTGCTCAAGCTGCCGAAGTCGTATGGCAACTCAGAGGAGAAGCTGGAGCACGTCAAGTGGATGGTGCTGAAATCGGTATGACCCACAACATTGGTGGAACCGGTGGTACTGCAGCTGTGCACATTTTCGGAAGAGATTTATAAATCTCTTTTACTTTCTTTTTTTTCATATGATACTTAATACAGGTACAAGAACTGACATCCCCGCTTTTTTTAGTAAATGGTTCCTGAACAGAATCGAGGAAGGTTTTGTAATTTCCAAAAACCCCTATAACAATCAGCTTTACAAATATAACTTCAATCCAAAAACTGTGGATTGCCTTTGCTTTTGCTCTAAAAATCCAAAGCCGTTGGTAAAGAACTTGGATAAGCTGTCTGATTACAAACAGTTTTGGTTTGTGACAATCAATCCCTATGATAGGGATATTGAGGTCAATGTTCCTGGCTATAAGAATGTTATGGCAACCTTTAAGGAGCTGTCCGAAACATTGGGAAGAAATTGCATATCATGGAGATACGATCCTATTTTCATTACAGAAAAGTATAGTCTTGATTTTCACATTGATAAATTTGAGGAAATGGCATCGCAATTGCATGAATACACTTCCGACTGCACAATCAGTTTCATTGATTTGTATCAAAAGGTTTTGAGAAATTTCCCTGAAGCACGTGAGGTTACAACTGATGAGAGATTGGTGATTGGTGAAAATTTTGCAAGGATTGCCGATAAATATGATATAGCGATGAAAACCTGCGTTGAAGGTACATTGCTTGACCAGTTTGGATTTGATTCATCAGGATGCATGACCCAGCAGGTGTTGGAAAAAGCTATTGGAAATAATCTAAAAGTCCCTAAGGGAAAATACAGAAATCGTGAATGCAACTGTTTAATGGGAAGGGATATTGGATTATATAACACATGTATGCATGGATGCAGGTACTGCTACGCCAACAGTAATATGCAGTTAGTTAAAAAGAACCAAAAGTTGCATAATCCCGATTCGCCGCTATTGATTGGTGATGTAAAAGAGGGTGATGTTGTAAAAGAGGTTAGGGAACCTAGCTATATTGATTCACAACTAAGATTATTTTGATTTTTTTATCAGTGCCATATTTTTCATTAATCTGGGAAGATTAAATTAAAAACGAATGTTTCTGTAGCTAAGTAAGTAGGTGTGATGGGATTCGAACCCACGAAGCACTAAGCAATAGGCCCTGAACCTATCTCATTTGACCACTCTGACACACACCTGTAAGAAAAATCAGATATGTAGTTCAATTTGTAATTTTCTATTTAAATACTTTTTTTTTTTAATATTATAGCAATATAGTAAGAGCATAATCAGTAATATTGATTTTCATTAACTTTAACTATTATGTAATGGTGATGGAAACTTTACTGAATAACTTAGTTAAGTCAGTTAATTTATCATTTTCGAAATTATTTTTCTCCACATACATTTTCCAGTAGTAAAACAATCAACTAATTTATTTATTTATTTATTTTTCGTAATCTATATCCATTGGATTATTATTGATTACGGGTAATCTCATAAATCCAAATCCTAATTTAAAATCAAGCAATATCATCACCTAATATTTTTCGTAATGAATATTTTCAAATGATAGGTTTTCTTTTAGATATTCATTTTTAATTTCTCCCTTTTTGCCTAATGCCACACAATTTAAAACTCTAAAACAGTTTGGAACATTTAATAAATCTCTAATTTCTTCATCTGCTGTTTTAATTTGTCCGTCACGGTTTCTTATATGAATCCAACAGGCTCCGATGTCAAATTGTTCGGCGGCAAGTAGAATATATGTGGATGCAACGGAAGCATCTTCTATCCAAAGTTCGCATCTTGATGTATCCGCCATGACAACGATGCATACATTGGCTTTTGTTAATGGAGCTGCACCCATAGCTTTGCAGTGGGCTATTTTTCGTATCATATTTTTGTCTTTTACAACAATAAAATGAACTGGATGGCCTCCCCATGATGATGGTGCGCTCAATGCAACATTCAATATCTCTTGTATTATTTCATCATCAATGTCATCATTGAGATAATTTCTTATTGATCTTCGTTTTAATGTTAAATCTAATAGGTTATTTTTCATTTTTTACACATCTCCTCGTAAAATTCAGAGCATTCATTGAAATAAAAAGATAGTGGGAAGTTCAATCAGATTCGTATTTTTCCAGATATCCTATTTCTGAATATGCAAATCTTGTGGATTTACTTTTATAGGATATGATAAACGGTAAACGTATCATGAATATGATTAGAAATGCCACTAATGCCAATCCCCATAAGTCTGCCATAACAAATGTTTTTGAATATATTAACCAGTATACGCCGTAAATGGCTGTTTCAAGCAATAAACACCATGCAGTCACTAATCCTGGTGAATATAATGTTTTTTTGCCTTTGGATTTATATTGTCTGTATGTTAGTGTGCTGAATACTGTATGGGCAATTGTTTCGCCGATACCGAAAAATATTACAAATATCACTCCTTTGTTTCCAAGCATTGGTGTGAGGAATGTTAATGCAATGAATAATATTTCAGCTCCAAAGTTTGTAATCATGTCGGTTAGCCTGTTTTCAGGATATGCAAGAGGATTGTCTGATTTTTGA
>CAJGDA010000123.1 GCA_904501935.1 uncultured Methanobrevibacter sp.
ACTGATGATATGATGGATATTTTGAATGAAATTAATCTTTCTGTTGAAGTTTCAAACAGCATTGCGTCTGCAATTCGTGAAAGATGCAAGCAACGTTTTGATTTAGATTTAGATGTTATTTTAGTAGATATGGAAGGAAATTATTTAAACAGTAATGGTAAAATCATCACTGAGGAATAATCTCCCTGTTAGACACTAATACGTCACAAATTATTATTTTTTCCAATTATAATCTTTGCATGCGTATAAACTGATTTATATTATAATTTTGATAATTTCATAAAATGTTGACCTTTTTAGGTATATCTTGTCATTTGAGAGGTATAGTGAGGTTGGAAGGTATTAAAAATCCTTAACAGTACGTATAGGAAACATGCTATGGCAGAATTTTCATCAATGCTGGACTTATTAAACTGGTTTATACCCTAGGGAATCATAGAAAACAATTAACAAGCCGAATTACCACTATGCATCAAAAACCTCAAAAACCTAAAGGCTTAGCCATACCAAGAATCTATTTTCCTTTTAGAGAGATGATGTAACGCAATGGAATTATGTCAATTTAAATATTCAAAACATCGGTAAGATTCCATATCTTAAAAAATTTTCCAATTCCACTTTATTCACAATCAAAGAAAATATTGCAATTTCTATGATAATAAATGCAATGATGATTGTCTGTTCTGTTTTAAATCTTCTAGATCCTTACTGGGGCTTTTGTCCACAATGTGGGATTTGTCTTGCCGTATTAAATGTGGCATTGCTTTATGACCGGCACTTTGATGATCCAATTAAGAAAATCGACACTGAAAAGTGGGGCATTCACATTATCACTTCAACAACGACGCAGAGTACTCACATTCCCATGAAGGCATTGCCATAATTGACGAAATTAGGACAGATTGTGGAATTAAGCATATGCATATCCACAAACATGCTTTAGATAGACAAAGTTGAAACTTATCACAACTAATTTCCTTTTTTTCATTAAGTTTATAATTTATTTTTTATAAATATAATTTTAGTAATTTAAAGGGAGATTTGATTTTCTTGAAAAAAAGAATGTTTGTATTATTAACATTTATTTTATTTTTTTCCATGTCCTTTTGTTTTGCGGAGGATATTGATGATGCTTCTTATATTGTTGATGATAATTCTTCTGCTTTTGAAGAGGAAGTGCCTCCCGTCCCCGATTTAAGAACAATTACATATAACACTTCTTTATCATCTTCTGATAAAATTTCTTATTATGGAGGATCTTGCAACTTTAACGTTTATCTACAAGATAGCAATAACAATTACTTGTCCGGACATACCATTTATTCATATGTTGATGGCAATCTCTATAACAAAACAACAGGCGCAAACGGCAAAGCTGTTTTCAGTTTCAACAATCTGAGTCTTGGCGACCATATCGTTTATTCTTATTTTGAAGGTGATGAAAATTACAATTCTTCAAGTGCTGTTAATTTCATCACAGTCAACACCACAATAATCAGCAAAGATTTAACTAAAGTATATGGAAATAATACAGAATTCACCGCCCAGCTCCTCAAATCCAACGGCGCAAAATTAAAAAATACCAACATAACCTTCATAATAAATAATGTAAACTACACCTACACTACTAATAATAAAGGAACTGTTAAACTAAGTATTAATTGGTTACCTGGATTATATAATTTGACAATCCTAAATCCCCTGACCCATGAAAGGTCTTTTTATAAAATAACAATATTGCCCCCAATTCTTAGTAGCAACCTGGTAAAATATTATAGAAATAACAGTCATTTTAAAGTAAAGCTTTTAGGACTTGATGGACAAGCATTAGGCGCCAATGAAACAGTTCTCTTCACAGTAAAAGGCGTAACATATACAAGATACAGTGACAGTGACGGCTGCGCTCAATTAGAAATAAACTTATATCCCGGAGAATATGAGATAACAACCAGCCATAATACCTATTCGTGCAGCAATAATATTTCCGTCTTATCCCCTTATGGCGAAATAGGAGACCTGGTCAAATATTGCAGAAATGAAACACAATTCCAGGTACTTATTTTAGGACCCACAGGCACACATGCGGGAGCTAACGAAAATGTTCAATTTACAATTAATGGCGTGACATATACTAATGCAACTGATTTTCGAGGTTATGCCATGCTTACCATTAATCTAAGACCTGGAATATATAACATGACCACCAGATATAACGGATATAACTGTTATAATACTATAACTGTTTTATCCAGGATCATCACTTCCGATATGACTATGCAATATCACGATGGAAGCCATTTCAGCGCTATTATCTTAGATGGGCATGGAAATCCCTTTCCCAATCAAAATGTCACTTTCAAAGTAAATAATGTGAATTATGTTTACACTACCGACGAGTATGGCATTGCAAGAATTACAATCAATTTATATCAAGGCACCTACTCTATGAAAACAACTTATGACACAATATCCGTTACCAATACTATTATAGTTTCCACATCCTCCCCTACTAAAAAAAACACAGTAATAACTATTACTTCAAGCAGTTATGCTAACCCATGTAATCTTGTTGTCAGGCTTAAGGATTCCAGTGAAAATCCTCTTGCAAACAAATCATTGTTATTGAAATTTAATAATACACTATTCAATAGGTTAACAGACAGCAGCGGATATATAGATTTAACTTCATTAATACCTTATGGAAGTTATACATTAAACATCACATTTTGCGGTGATCACTACTATAAAAAATCTAATAAAATACAAAATATTCAGATTAACAAAAGAAACACGATTATAGAGTATAATCTTAGTAGCTTATGTCTTTTAACAAATCAATATATTGATTTTCACTTAAAAGATACTCTGGGCAATCATTTATCAAATCAAAATTTAAATGTTAACATATCAAGTAATTCGTACACCTTAACAACTGAT
Organism: uncultured Methanobrevibacter sp.; assembly: GCA_904501935.1. Taxonomy (GTDB): domain Archaea; phylum Methanobacteriota; class Methanobacteria; order Methanobacteriales; family Methanobacteriaceae; genus Methanocatella. Next base: position 2,938 of record CAJGDA010000123.1, read on the forward strand.
AATCATGGCATGGCTCGTTTAGAATTGGATCTGGCAAGTGGAAATTATCAAATCAATGTTAATTATGATGGAAACGCTTATTATCATGCTTCCAGCAATTCCACAAGCATGCATATTAATTCAACTAGTTTTAGTTATTCGTTGCTTATTCCTAATTATGTTAATCTTACCAATAATTGGGTGATTTATGATAATTATTATACTCATAATTTTATTGGACGCACAGGTCAGAATGGAGTTATACACGCACCTGTAGTGCGTCAATTAGAGATATTGCTTAATAATGATGTTTATTGTGACTATCTGATTGGACATATTACTTCCAGTGAGTATAGTATTAGTTATGGGGATTCTCGTGACATTATTTCAAATAATTGCAGAGTACACATTGAATCAGACATACAATATACAAATATAACCTATTATGGATATATTAATGGTAATGTTAATCAAGTTAATGGTGTTTTTCCTCAATGGACTTTAGGAAATGTTTTCACTGACTGTGAAGTTTTCAGGTTATTGGTTAATGATGAAATTAAGTTAGAGGTTGCATTTTCAATTCCACTGTGGTGGAATGAAGATGGAATTCGCTTTGCTTTCATGGGCAATGATTTAACACAATACCCGAATGTTTTAAATCGTGCTTACAACACGTTTAATAATTATGCAGGTTTAAGATTTGCAGAAACCAATGAAAGTGTTGTGTTTTCCAGCAATTATATGAATATTACTAACTTGCCGTCTTTTGAAAGAATTACAACTGAATTTAATTTTAATAATCAGTCCATTATTAAAGATGAGCGGGTTAGTTTTGCAAGGCATTTGAATTCCTGTGGTGTGGAAGTAGTTCAAAGCTATGCAATAAGCAATATCCTAATTTCAGATGATGTAATGGAATATGTTATTGATAGATTTAATAATTACTACTTTTTATTTGATGAGTCTGCTTATAGCAGTTTTTTAACTGCATTGAGTACTATTTGGTTATTTGATGAAACTGCAGATTCCATATCTGATTTGTTTGATGTTAATGTTAGCCGTGATGGTTATGCTGTAGTTATGAGCGGTGTTGATTTTAGTTATAATGCTTATGTTCATAGCGTTGATCCTGTTTTAGCTTTGAATTTCACTGGAGAAAATAGCAATAACACTTATTTATGCCGTGCATTATCATCATTACTGTTTGGCGAGATTGAGTCACAGGCATTGAACTTATCTGGAAGGGAAAGTAATTCTTCTGTAAGTTTTATATTTTCAGAAATATTAAACGGTGCTAATTTCACATTAAATTTCACAGATGGAATATTAACAATACAACTGGCTGGAAAT
>CAJGDA010000124.1 GCA_904501935.1 uncultured Methanobrevibacter sp.
TGCTGCATGTGCTGCTAAATTAGCACAAGAAGCAAGAGAAATCGAAAAAGCAAATGATACTGTTTTAAGAACCCCTCACATGAAAGAAGGAAACCCTGGTTGTAAAACAGAATTAATCTCAAAACCACAATAAGTAGCATACTTTGCTACTTCATTTTTTTATTTTTTTAAACTATTTTTTCAAAAATCAACTCAAGATAGCTACGCTATTATTTAAAAAAAAGAATTATTATCGTTTTATAAAAAAAATTAAAAAAGATAGCTATGAAGATAGCTATAATACTCCTTTTGTAGAAGGAATTTGGTCGTGCTCAATTTTAATTGCTTCTTTAACGGATTTGGCAAACGCCTTAAAGACCGCTTCCGCCTTGTGATGGTCATTTGCACCTTCAACAGTACCGTAAATATTTAATTTGGCGCTTGAAGCAAAGGATTCGAAGAAGTGAATAACAACATCGGCAGTCATGTCTCCAATTTTCTCGTTTTTAAAATCAAGCTTCATATTGCAATAGCTGCGACCGCTAATGTCAATTGCAACAGTTGCAACTGATTCATCCATAGGAACAATCGCATGAGCCATTCTTTTTATTCCTTTTTTATCACCGATAGCTTGGCTAAATGCTTCGCCTAGTAGAATTCCAATATCTTCGATTGTATGGTGATCATCTATTTCGATATCTCCTATAGCCTGAACATCCAAATCAACCATACTGTGCTTTGAAAATGATTCCAACATGTGGTTGAAAAAGTTCACGCCAGTTGAAATATTGTATTCACCGGTTCCGTCAAGATTCATTTTAATATTGATATCTGTTTCAGATGTTTTTCTTGAAACATTCACATTCCTAGTCATAATATAACCCACAAATAATTGATTTAACCTTAAAGCATTTAACCTTCTTCACCCGGACGTATAATTTTAATGCATTGTGTAGGGCATTCCATTGCACATAGAGTGCAAACATGACAATATCTTAAATCTAATATATGTGCAACTCTGTCAACTTTCCAAATTTTAGCTGCTTTGGGACAAATTTCATAGCAATTTCCACAGCCGATACATTCATCTTCATCAACTAAAATCTGTAACATGATCAATCTCCTATAATTTTAATGTTGCAACAGACATTGCCTTAAATCCAACAAAGACCTCTTTACCAATATTGAGATTTAACTCATTTTCAGCGGAAACTGTGATATCACAACATAATATAACTCCGCCAACATTGATTTTAACACGTATAATCTCATTTTCAAGCTTCATTTCAACAATTTGACCTTTTAATATGTTACGAATACTTGAAGTTTGAGGCTCTAACATTAAAAAGATATTATCATAGCTTATCAAAGCCAATATATTATCCCCAATTTCATAATTCTTATTCAATGGAGCATTAATCTCAAATTGATTCATCTTAATTGTCATTACACCTTTGACTTCATTAATGTCAACAATTTCCGCTTCAATTTCATTCACATCTTTGTGAAGTTCCATTATAGCATTAATTTTTTTACATTCCTTTAAGATAGAGTAGCCTTCTTCAGTAAGAGAGGTTCCTCCACCTCCGCCTTTTCCGCCTTTAGTTGTACTAACAATCTTAACGTTAAGTGTTGATTCCATCTTTTCAATGTAGTTTAAAGCGGTTCTATATGAAACTTTAATTTCTTTAGCAGCCAAAGTTAAAGAACCAAAATCCAAGATAGATTGCAACAGTTGGTATTTCTTGCTATCTAATAAAAAAGAATTGCCATCAACATTGATTTTATATTCAACACCCGCCTTTACATCAGCCATTATGAATCCCCCGAAATATAATAATAATGTTTATATTTATAGTACTAAATAATTTTTTCTATTTGTTTTAAAAAATAAAAGGCGAAAATATTTTTAGAAATATTTTCATATCGAATAGTCTAATTTCTAAGTCCAAATCTTTCAACAAGATTTATAAGCTTATCAGCAATTTTAGATAGAGGGCCGAACTTTGATGAGAAATCTCTGAAACGTTCAACATCCTCTCTTTCAAAGAACTTTACAAAAATCAAAGCAAAGAAATAAACTATCATACAAAGTATAATCCCTGGAATCAACCATTCTGATGTCTTTGGAATAAACAATCCAAATATGCCCATGATGGCAGTTGAAACCAATATTTTTAATATTGGCATTTTAGGAGCCTTTGTTTTTGTTAATTTAAAAACAAAGTACATACAAGGAACCATCATTAAAAAACAACTAATAGTGGTTGCAGTTGCGCCTCCTGCAATACCTAAAACCGGAACTAAAGCCCAACATAGGATTGCTGTAGTGATAGAACCAAATATCAGAATATACATCGGGATTCTAGGATTTCCTATACCTTGCACAATACTAGTGGATATAGCAAATATTGAATAAAAAGTCATTCCCACAGCCAATATTGCCAAAGCAGGAGCCCCAGCAACATAAGCTTGAGTTTTGAAATAAAGCAATTCAAGGGTAGGTACTGCAAATAAAGCAAGACCTATGCACATCGGAACTACAAACAGTAATGAAATCCTATAAGCTTGACTAACATACTTTTGAAGGGTTGGAATATCCTGAACCTTAAACGCTTCTGAAGAAGCAGGAAGGATTGTAGTCGCAACAGAAATGGAAATCATCAAAGGCAATCTTGCAATCGGATCGGCTGCTGCAAAAAATCCGACATCTTCCAATGTTAAAAATTTGCCCATTACAACAGTGCAGATGTTATAAATCAGCATTTCAGCAATGGCCGTGATGATAACTGGAATAGCAAATTTCACTAACATTACCGCTAATTTCAATTCTTCCCTACGAGGAAAAACAAAGTCTTCGCTAGGTTTAGGAATGTATTTGTCCATTCCAAACTTAAATATCAATACCGCTGAAAATGCAGCGAGGGCATATCCGATAACGGTACCCCATAATGCGCCAACAGTTGAAAGACCTATTAAAACAAATACGGTTGCAAACAAAATCATGAATACCTGCTCTATAGCACGGGTATAAATGATATATTCCATCTTATATACTCCCTGAAATGCACCTCTAAATGCACCCAAAACAACACTGAAAGGAGTGATAAGACCAATGATTTGCAGTGGAACCATGACTTCAGGTTTTCCCATATAATTAATGGCTATCAGCGGAGCAATAACGAAAATCATTAAAACTCCTAAAAAAAGCCCCAGAAAAACCATTATCTTTAAAGCCGTGTAAATAGTTTGTCTGGCCATATCGTGATCTTCAACAGCTTCATATTCTGCAATATATTTAGCTATTGCTGGAGGAAGACCTCCTGAGGCCAATGTTTGAAAAATACCTTGAAATGCCAAAGTAGTTCCTAAAATACCATAATCTAAAGGCCCCAACAATATAGCCATTAAAAAACGGTACAGATAACCTCCAATACGGAAAATTATATTCCCAATGAAAATTATTAAACTACCACGCACTAACTTATTTGCCATAACATAACCTTAAAAATTATAATATTAATTTAACATAATTTTAGTATTTAAATATACTTATTTAGGAAGTTTTCAAATTCTATCAAAGTTCTGTTTAATGACTCCATTCCATAATCATCATTTTTAATATCATCCAATGAGTCATTTGACCAAAAAGAAGCTCCTAAATTGGACCCGAATGGTCCTCCGCTAACGGGAATAATTCCATGTATCATGAAATATGTAATATTTTTTAGATGAGCAAAGTCCTGACCGCCAGTTCTGTCACCGCCAACAGCAATGCTCATTCCGATTTTTCCTCTTAAAATATTATAGTCAATAGCTTCCAAAGCCCTGGTCCTATCCATAATGGCTGATAAGTTTGAGCTAATACCCCCGCTTTGAACGGGAGTTGCCAAAATAATTCCATCAGCATCCAAAAGAGATTTGTAAACACCCTGCATATCATCCTGTATAATGCATTGCTTATGTTCAAGACAATAGTCACAATGCATGCAAGGCTTGATGTCTTTTCCCATACATGTGAAAATTTCCGTTTCAAATCCTTTGTCATCGAGACTTTCAAGAGCTTTAGAAAGGACATATTCAGTTGTATTATTTCGAGGACTAGCACAAATTCCAAAAACTTTCATAAAAATAGTTTAGGACATGATTATTAAAATATTTTTAGAAAAAAATAAACGATTTTCTTTGTGTCAATCACAA
>CAJGDA010000125.1 GCA_904501935.1 uncultured Methanobrevibacter sp.
GATATCCCAAATGATAAGTGTCGAAGCAATATTTTTCAATACATTTTTATAAATGTTGTCTCTCTTTTTCAAATCCCTACTAAGGGACCTTTTCATGTTGCCATATTTATCATAGTAATTTAGACTTTTAAACTTATCTTCGATTTTGGATTTTCTCCAAACATCAATTGCATCCAAATCATATTCATCTATGAAGTCTGGAGTCTGGTTTTCAAATTCAGCTATCACTTCATCATATTTGTTAATTCTTTTAAAGTCTGTTAAATTCCTTTTCAATATGTCATCTTTAATATTGCCTATTATCTCTTCAGCATATTTGACATAAGCAATGGCAAGAGCCGTTCTTGCATGCTTATCATCAATTATAGCAGGTTTTGTCCTATAGAATCTTAATCCCTCAATTCTTACATTTTTTCCGTAACGTCTTCTTACTTCCTCTTCATAGTTACCTACATATTCAGAGTCAAGAGTGATGCTTTTCCTAACCAATCTGTTGTTTTCATCTTTAAATCTAATCACTAGAGAAATTGATTTTACAACACCTTTACGTTCCTGCTTTAGTATGCCTAAAACCTGCTTAAGGGATTCCCTTCCGTATCCTCCCAGTTCACTTCGCAAAACCATATAATTACCGGATAACGGCAAATATGGAATAATATCAATTCTATGAGTTGCGTCTCGCCTTATTTTAAATGCAAATCCTTGATTTCCACAACTGCATTTCCCATCCATTTCCTTATATTCACTCATTGAATATTGCTTATAGCAGGAATTGCATTTTACATATCCAAACTGTTCAAGGTTTCCGATTGCAATCTTATGAGAGTCAATAGCTGATTTTACCCTATCAAGAATATTCTTTTTGGCATTTGCTATTCTTCTAAATGTTTGATTTTGGCGGCTATTTTCACCCATTTCATCCATTGCAACATCCGATGAGGACTTTGTACCGTATTTGTTTAATGACATGAAAGGAGTGGTGTATCCCTGATTGTCCATGTCATCCTTTAAATTCGATAAGAAGTTTAGCCTGTCATCTAACTTAAAATAAAGACTTTTGAAATTTTCAAAGTTTTCAATACCATCTAGACTAATTGAATCATTTGAAATTTGCTTTAAGTAGTTCTCGGCTTTATTTACTAAGGCAGAATCAGGCATTTTAATCTAATTATTGAATTCTTTCGCCAACTTTTCCGTTTTCATCTGGAGATAACAATGCACCGCTTTCGCCAGTGGCTAAAATCATACCTTGGGACATGGTTCCGAACAACTTTGCAGGTTGCAAGTTAGCAACGACACAAACTTTTCTGTCAACTAACTCTTCTGGAGAGTAGAATTTCGCAAGCCCTGCAACAATTTGCCTAGGCTTTTCTTCTCCTATGTCTACTTGTAACTTTAGTAATTTGTCGGATTTCTCTATTTTTTCCGCTTCTAAAACTTGTCCAATTTTAATTACAACTTCATCAAATTGATCTATACTAATTAAATCACTCATATTTTCATCCTCATTTGATTCTTTTAGGTTTTCTTGTAATTTTGCTTTTTCAGCTTCAATCACTTCATCATCTATCTTTTTGAATAATGGTTTTGCCTTATTGATTACGTGTCCTGATGGAAGGAAAACACTTGCATCTTTCCATTGAGACAAATCATCAATATTCAATATTTTAGCAATAGCATCAGCTTTGGTCGGCAAATATGGCTTTAATGTGAAAGCTAATGTTTTTGCTAGTTGATTAGATAAATAAAGACAGTTTGCTGCCTTTTGCATGTCTTCTTTGACTGCTTTCCATGGCTCTTGGTCATTGAAATATTTGTTTCCTTTTTTAGCTACTTTAAATATTTCAAGCAAACCTTCTCTGAATTCGAAGTTTGCTATGTATTCTCCAGCTGTTGCCGGCAACTCTTCAATGGCCTTCTTGAATTCTTCATCTTCAGGGGAAGGGTTTGAATATTCAGGGATTTTACTGTCAAAATACTTGCGGGTAAATGTAAATGTCCTATGCAGAAAGTTACCGATTACATCCGCCAATTCATCATTGTTTCTTCTTTGGAAATCATCCCATGAAAAGTCAGAATCTCTATTTAATGGAGCGTTGATTGTTAAGAAATATCTTAAAAGGTCAGGATTATAATCCTTTACGAAATCAGCAATCCAGATAACCCAATTCTTACTTGTAGACATCTTTTCTCCTTCAAGTGACAGGAATTCGCCTGCGTAAATCATGTCAGGCAACTTGCAGCCATAAGCTTTTAATAGACCTGGCCAGAAGATTGAATGGTGATAGATAATATCCTTTCCAATGAAATGTACTACAAAGTCATTCCAATACTCTTCCCATTTAAGGCCTGATTGGGCTGACCATTGGCTGGCTGAAGAGATATAACCAAGGAATGCTTCAATCCAAACGTACAATACTTTTCCTTCAGCTTCTTCAAGCGGTACAGGAATACCCCAATCCATATCTCTTGTCAAAATCCAATCATTTAGTCCATCATTAAGCCATGTTGTCGCATAATTCTTAACATTGGCCGGAAGATTTTCATTGTTTTCTATGTAATCCTTTAGGTCATCTTCCAATTCTGAAAGCTTGAATGCATATTGGAAAGTATCTTTGATGATAGGAGTTGTTCCGCATGTAATGCACTGAGGTTCTTTAAGTTCTGTTGGATCCAGTGCCCTTCCACATTTTTCACAGTGGTCTCCTCTTGCTTCAGACCCGCAAACAGGACATAATCCTTCTACGTATCTGTCAGGAAGGAACTTGTTACAGTTTGGACAGTACAATTGTTGGATGTCCTCTCTGTAGATAAAGCCGTTGTCATACAAATTCTTAAAGAAGTTTTTAGCTATTTCATAATGGGCTTCATCGGTTGTTCTTGTAAAGTTATCTAGAGAGATATTCATTGACTCTACATCATTTACAATCAAATCATGATATCTTTTCGCAATTTCGATTGGTTTTTTATTTTCCTTATCTGCCTTAACTGCAATTGGAGTTCCATGCTCATCAGTTGCACAAACCAACAAGACATCGTTGCCAATCATACGATTGTACCTTGCATAGATATCTGCAGGCAAATAAGTAGAACGAATGTGTCCTAAATGACATGGTCCGTTTGCATATGGCAATGCACATGAAATGAAAATTTTTGACATTTATCTAATCCCCTTTATTATTAATCATTATCTAAATATGTAGCTCATATATAATATAATTAATATTTTAACACTGTTATAATATTATTACTTTACTAAAATATTGAATTTGACAATGAGCAATCTATTTAAAATATGAAAAAAAAAGTAAAAATCATGTCAGAAGTTTCATATATAAACCCCTTATCTGATGAAGGAAGAGGAATCATTAGAAAATATGGGGATTTAAATCAAATTTTTGAACAGGATGAATCCCTAATTGACATTTGTACACATACAACCAATCAAAGAATTTCAGATGACACCTTAATTCCAAAATCCTACCACGATTTGGCAATGAAACGAATCCAATGGGCAATCGAGAAAAAGAACAACAGCAACTTCAGACAGTCCGAATTCGAATACATGACAAATAGCGACCTGTTCCAACAGGATGTTGTTACATTCCATATCCTATGTCAAGCGATTGCAATCCAGTTCAACCTTGGATCACGTGAAACAAGACTGTTTATCGAATCACAGGGAGCGCTTATTTTAGAAAGACTTGCAAAAATACCTCCAATGGCAAGAGCAGATATAATAGATGAAGTGCTAGATGAAGTAAAGACAGACGGCTCAATCAAATGGAAATCACTGAAAGATGTAGTAGCATCCAAAAAACTTAAATTGACTGACTTATTGATTGACAATGGGGACATCATACTTCAACAGGATGACTTTTTGAATAGATTTTCAGATGAATTCCATGACAGAAGTCCTGACAGAATGTATAGTATCCTAATCGGAGAAAGCGTTAAGGAACAAATCCTATCAAGAATGATAATGCAAAAAACCGAAGAGTACATTGCAAGAATCAAAGAGATGTCAGCTCGAATCGA
>CAJGDA010000126.1 GCA_904501935.1 uncultured Methanobrevibacter sp.
AGTCCAATTACAGATACCTCATCAGCCAAGTCGGTTTTGATTGTAGCCATGTTTAAAGTTCCGCTTACATCATAAGAACTTCCCCTTTTAACCAGACGTGGGGATACCTGCAGATTATCATGAGATACTTCAGCAATCAATTTGATTAGGTAATCGTCCTTTTTAGCTAACTCAATTGCTTCAGAATTAATATTTGAGATACCTTCAACTTTAACATCACTGTAGGTTGCATCGATTCCTAAAAGGGAATTTGCTAAAATTACAGTTTTACAAGCTGCATCAATACCTTCCACATCTTGAGTTGGATCTGTTTCAGCTATTCCCAACTCCTGTGATTCTTTTAAAATAACTTCATATTCGGAACCTTCTGAGGTCATTCTTGATAAAATGTAATTGGTGGTTCCGTTTAGGATACCTTTGATTGATTTGATTTCACATGATGCCAAAGTGTCTTTTGTGAAATTAATGATTGGCATTGATCCGCCGACACTGGCCTCATATTTAAATTCCACACCTGCTTTTTCAGCTGCACCGACCACTTCTTTGAATTTTAGTGCTAAGTGTCCTTTATTTGAGGTTACTACATCTTTTCCTTGTTCAAATGCTTTTAATGTTAGTGAAAGTGCAGGTTGTGCATCAACGATATTGGTAGGAGTTGCTTCAATAAGACAATCGTATTCCACAGCATCTAAAACATCTGCACCGCTTATATCAGACCCAAATTCAGGATATGCTGATAATTTTCCTTCTTCATTTTTTGTTTTTACAAGTAACAATTCATCTAATCCATCTTTTGAGATTGCAGATGAAGATGAATCAGCAGCAGCTACAACTTTTACTGCAACACCTGTTTTATCCTTAATTAAATCCTTCTTCATGGAAAGTGCATTAGCCACACCTTGGCCAACTGAACCAAATCCCATGATAATGACTTTACATTCATCCATAATAATCATCACTTAAACTTCATTAATCACTAATAAATCTTTTTCTTCTGCAATTTCTGCAATTTTACTAAATACTGTTTGCTTTAAGCCTACATCTGCTTCAATATTAATTAATGCAGTGGATTTTTCCTCACCGTTCAATTTAATATCGAATGCAACAATGACAACACCTTCAACTGCATTGATTCTATCCATAGTGTCTCTTAAATCCTGATCCACGATATGACCAAAGAAAATAGTAGTTATCTTTTCCTTTTTGACAACACCATCAAGTTCTATAATGCTGAATCCTAATTCTTCAAACTTGTTAACTACATTTTTAAGGTCTTCATGTTCCCCTTCCAAAGTAAGCTGAACTGGAACTTTGCCATTGTCATTTTTATAATCCCTTTTGTGGATAACGGTTACCAGATTAGCACCGTAGACACTTATGGGTTCCAATACTTTAACTAATTGTCCAGGACTGTCTAAAAGTTCTAGAACTAAATCTATTCTCATTTAAATCCCTCTTAATTTGTCCAATCTGCTTTTTTAACAACAAGATTTCCGTCTTTATCAATCCTAGCATTTCTCAATATTTTTTCAGGACTTTTAGCTTGAGCTTTATCTTCACGGGTTAAATTTAAATTGTCTGTGATATACCAGGTTTCATCTGAATCCGGAATATCTTCCAAAATTTTTGAGAATTTTTCAATAATGTCCTCTGCATCTTTTTCGATTGTCATAAAATTAAAACTCCTATTAATTAATAATATAATTATTATGTTTTTTGATATTAATAAATGTAAAGAAAAATGAGTGAAAAATAGAATTAATTATTCTAAATATTGAGAAATATCCGTATCATTAATGATTTTCTTTCTCAATATTTTGTCAATGCCTGTTCCATATTGGGCCGCTTTTTTAGGCCTGTAAGCTATTTCATAATCAAGACCCTCTTCAAAAGCCAATTTCCTTAAAATGCTCTTTCTCATATCATCATGCATTGAAACGATTTTTTTATTATCTGGAATGTTTAACACCAACTCAACGAGAGTTTTATCTAAAAATGGCAATCTCAACTCAACGCCGTTAAGCATAGAGCATGCATCATCCCTTTCCAAATTAACATGATACATGTTTGACATGTCCATTCTCAAATCATAATTCAGTGTTCCATCAACAAAGCTTTGAAGATATCTTTTATATCCTCCAAATAGTTCATCTGCACCTTGTCCTGAAATGGCTACTTTTAGACCATCTTCCGCCACCATTTTTGTTGCAAAATAAGTTGTAAGGCCAACGCCCACTTTCATTAGGTTATCATCACCAATGGCTTTTACAACATCAGGTAGTGCCTCTCGCACTAAATCTTCTGTAACTTCAAAGATTTGTAAATCAAGATTTAGGAATTTTGAAGCATAGATTGCAGCCTCCACATCTTTTGAGCCTTCGGCACCTACCGCATAAAGCTTAATTTTCAAGGGGATGTTTTCTGAGATTTCCTTTAAAAGCAATGCAAGATACGAACTGTCAAGGCCGCCTGAAAATATTACGCCGAGCTCATGCAATCCTTCAACTCTTTTGAGAACGCTTAACCTTAACATCTTGTCTATTTTAGCCACATCACCTTCAAAGACCTTTTCATAGATTGCCTGTGCAGGAGATATATCCTCCCAATTATAAAGAATGTGTTCCGGTTTTAATGTGCTAATGTCAGTAAAGCCGACTTCATTTAAGGATTGTCTAGTTGATGCGAATCCCTTAAGGTCGTCTTTTTGTGAATAGAATAGTGGCTTTACGCCTAATGGATCTCTTGCAATAGCAAGGTTTTCGCCATCCCAGACTGCAAATGCATAGTCTCCATCAATTAATCTGATTGCTGATTGAACTGCCTTAAGCAGGTCTAGTTTTCTGGCATAAAAATCAATTAAATACAATAGAACTTCACTGTCGGAGGTAATTTCTGCTTCAACACCAACTTTATTCAAGAAATTTTTCATTGTTTTGAAATTATATACCTCCCCATTAAAAACCAAAGTCAGATTATCATTAGAAATGGGTTGTGCTTTAGATACTCTTTCATTTAAATCATAAATTGAAAGCAGATTATGACCAAAAGATATCTTATAATCATTATCATCACTGAATTCATCTAAATTAATGTCTGTGTAAATTTCATCTAAAAATACGCCTGATGAATCCTGACCTCTGTATTTTGAGGATTTAAGCATTTTGACAATATCATTTCCTTTAAAATTACCTTGCAAGCCAACAATAGAACACATGATATAATATTAAAAAATAATAATACTTAAAATTTAAAGAAAAAAAAAGAAAAAAAAGTGAGCTGACTAATCCGCCCATCTTTTTAATTTAGGAAATACTTCCTTCATCATTGCACTGGCTTCATCCTTGTCAATTTCCGGATGAACTTCAACCATCTTATCGATGCAGAAATTCATCATTTCCTCCATTGTCATGTCTGAAGTGAATTCGCCATCTTTAAAGCAGTAAATACAGTAATCTTCATTTTTACTGCCATCTGCATTGGTTCCAAAGAGTTCATCATCTGTTAGAGGCATTGCACATGATTGGCAAAACTTTTGATTTTCAAAATCATTCATTCATATCACCTAATATATTATTTTTACATGATTATACTTAAAATAACTGAAAGAGCATTTGCAAACAAATGCCTAAAGTGAAACATCAGTTTTTGTAAAGTAAATGTACGAAATGACTAATCCGATTATGAAAGTTGCTAGAATGATGCAGTAAGAAACAGAAATGCTTGTACTGTATTGCGCTATTTCCCCTGATGCTATCAGATATGGGCATACCCAGGGCACATACGGAGCCCAAGTCTGGCCATAAATCAGCATGTTCACCAATGTCAAACCGGCACCTCCAACCATTGCAGGAACCATATTCGTAATGAACAATGATACAAATACGAATGGTGAGAATGTTAAGAACAGCAGAACATTTGCAAACAGAAGCTGTGCAAAGCTGTCAATAAACAGCTTTAAGGTAAATCCTTCAAGGCCTGCAATAAAACCGAAGATTAATGTTGAAAAGCTTGTGACCACTGTCAAG
>CAJGDA010000127.1 GCA_904501935.1 uncultured Methanobrevibacter sp.
GGGTTTTGTTTAAGAGTTTCTATGACTCCGACAAAATCTTCTCTCTCAGACCTGCTGTTTCCTTGAATAGTTATTCCTTTTTCCAAAAGCATACGGGTATTGACTGGTATTGGATATTCGCTTACGCCAAATAAGTTAATTATTCCCTGCGGATTAATCAAATCAATTATTTGATCAATAGCAGACTGTGATGCACTTGAACCGACACATTCAAATGCGTGGTCTACCTTTAAATCCTTAGGAACCGTGTGAATCTGATAAGTTTCATCGGCAAATGAAAACAGATTCAAATTGTCAAGGTGCTTTCCGAATACAATTACTTTAGAATTCGGAAATTTTTCTTTTAAAAGCAGTGCTGTGATAAAACCTAAATTTCCATCTCCCCAAACGCCCAATGTGTCTTTTGGAGTAATGGCCAATTCATCAAACTTGGAAATTCCCTGATAAGCTACTGAAATTAACTCTATGAATGATGAAACATAAGGATTGAAATCATCTGGAATCTTTAAAACCCTATCTGATTCCAATTTAATCAAATCTGATGTGAATCCGTCAAATCCGCTTCCTCTAAACTTGGAGTTATAAGAGTAATTCGCTCTGCAAACATCATCATCATCGAGTGGAGTATTTGGAATCATCACAACTGCATCTCCAGATTTGAAACTGCCTTCACCATCAAAAACCACTTCGCCAATTCCTTCATGAATTAAAGCCATCGGCAATTTTTCTTCCAAAACCTCAGCGGGACGGCTTCCATGGTAATACCTTTGATCGGCTTGGCAAATTGAAAGATAGGTTGGCCTAACTATAACGCCATCCAATTCAATTTCATCAATTGCTTCTTCAAAGAATTTTGGAGCCTTTAATCTATAAACAATATTAATCATGAATATCCTCAAGTATTGTATTAGCTAATTTTAGGTCATATGGGTATGTAATTTTAATATTTGTCACTTCACCTTCAACTAAATGTACATCCTCGTCCTTAAGTGTGAATATTTTGCATGCATCAGTAAGTATATTGGATTCTTCTTCTGTTAAACTATAGATTAGATTGAAAAGTTTCTTTATTTTGAAGCTCTGTGGAGTTTGACCTTGGTAATAATAATCCCTCACGGGGATGCTTTCAATAGTCTCACCATTAATACTCTCAACAATAGTATCGGTTGCTGGAATAACAGTATCGCATGCACCATATTTCTTTGCAGCCTGGATATTGTCTTCAATAATCCTATGGGTTACAAATGGACGTACTGAATCATGTGTAATGATTATTGAATCATCATCAATGCCATAATGCTTATTAATGTAGCTGATGCTGTTCATTATAGTGTCATTCCTAGTTTCCCCACCTTCAATCACGATAATGTCGTCTTTATCAGGAATATATTTCTCAATTAAATGATTAGTATGATTAATATAATTTTGGGGCGTTAAGACAATGATTTTATCAATTTTATCATTAATGACAAATTTTTCAATCGTATGAACAATAACCGGTTTTTCACCTAAAGTCAAAAATTGTTTAGGAGTATCGGTACCTCCCATTCTTAATCCCATTCCTCCCGCCAATATTGCTGCAAAAATCATCACATTTACTCCTTTTCAAATATTATCAAGTAGTGAGAATTGCCTTGAGAACTTTTTTGACCCATATTTTCATTTAAATGAACTTTTTTAAGACCATGTTTAGAAAATATTTCTTCTAACTCTTTTGGAGAATATTTGATTTCATTTGGGGGTCCAAATGACCATTCAATCGGCCTGAAGTCCATAATCGCAATTCTGCCATCATCCTTAATTAACCTTGATAATTCTTTTATTACCTTATTTCTAGCTTCAATATCATGAAAACCATGGAAAACATTAACCATCAAAACAACATCAATCGAACAATCCTTTAAGTCAGAAATTCCTTCAGTTACATCAGCTTCAATGACAATCAGGTTTTCAATATTATTCTCTTCTTTTAATGCATTTAATGCTTCAATAGCACCATCATAAACATCTACGGCATAAACAGTACCGTCAGGAAGATAATTTTTGATTGCTTTAAGGGAAATATAGCCGTCACCGCAACCCAAATCCATGAAAGTTTCATTGCCCCGAAGATTTAATTCAGTTAAAATCTCTTCAGAATCCAAGTAACCTGCACTTGATTTTCCATGATGTTTATGTTCCATATTTTCACCATTATACAATTATATTAAAAAAATAGTATTTAATAATTTTCAAGAAAATCTTAACCTATATATAATTAAAAAAATATAAAGTATATGGGTTATTGGAATTTATCCAATAGCAGATTTATAGCAATTAGGAGTTATAAAAAATGAGATGTGTTGGTACTGTCGTGCGTGGTATAAGAACACCAATTATTAAAGAAAACGATGATTTAGTCACTATAGTTATAGATTCACTTATGGCTGCAAAAGAAAGTGAAGGATTTGAATTCAAGGACAAAGATATCGTTGCAATTACAGAAGCGGTTGTAGGTATTTCTGAAGGAAATTATGTAACTGTAGATGACGTTGCAGAGGACTTGCAAAGAAAATTCCCATCTAAAGACATTGGAGTGACAAATCCTATTTTAAGCAGAAACAGATTTTCCATTATTCTAAAAGGTATTGCAAGAGCAATGGATAAGATTACACTTTTAACCTCTTTCCCGGCAGATGAAGTGGGAAACGGCATTTTAGATGAACATATTCTGGATAAAAGTGAATACAATTTAGGAAGCATCATCACCGAAGAAGAATACAAAGAAACTTTTGGTTCATGGAAACATCCATTTACTGGAATAAACATGATTGATTTTTACAGAGAATTGATTGAAAGTGAAGGCTGTGAAGTTGAATTTGTCTTTTCTAATGATGTAAAAACAATTCTCGATTATAATAATGATGTTCTAACTTGTGATATCCATACCAGAGAAAAAACCACAAAGTTACTTAAAGAAAGCGGCGCTAATGTATATGGATTACATGAAGTTTTGGTCGAACCGATTGGAGATTCTGGTTGTAACCCTGATTATGGATTACTTGGTTCTAACAAAGCAACAGAAGAAAGATTAAAACTGTTCCCAAAAACAGGAGACAAATTGGTTAAAGAAGTGCAAAAAAGATTGATTGACCTTACAGGCAAACAAATTGAAGTAATGGTTTATGGTGATGGAGCATTTAAAGACCCTGTGGGAAAAATTTGGGAATTAGCAGACCCTGTTGTTTCACCAGCACATACTGATGGATTAGTAGGATATCCAAACGAAATTAAATTAAAATATGTTTCTGATAATAAATTCGCTGATTTGAAAGGCGATGAATTAAAAGAAGCTATTAAAAGAGAAATTAAGCAGAAAGATGAAGATTTAACTGGACAAATGATTACTGAAGGAACAACACCTAGAGTATTGACTGATTTAATCGGTTCATTATGTGACTTGACAAGCGGTTCCGGAGATAAAGGAACACCAGTTATATTTATCCAAGGATATTTCGATAATTTAGCAAATGACTAAATTTCGAAACCTTACTTTTTTTATTTTTAAATTTTACAAAAAAAATTGGAATTGAATCAAATTAAGCCAATGCCCCTACTTTTTTTGGAACATTATCAAGTAGTGAGATTTACCTTGAGGAATATCTTCACCAATTTCTTCATTTAAATAAGTCATTTTAAGACCATATTTATCAAATAGTTCTTCCAAATCGCTTGGTGAACTTCTCATTTTAGTTGGAGGGCCTTTTGGAACATCCCACGCCTTATAATCCATAATGGCTATCTTACCATCTTTTTTAATTATTCTTTTGAATTCTAAAACGGCTTCATCTAGTTTTCTAGAAGCTTTAAATCCATGAAAGACATTTACCAGTAAAACAAGATCAACTGATTCATCTTCAACACCAAAAATCCCTTCAGTAATGTCTGCTACAATATTAATTAAGTTTTCAACATTATTTTCTTGTTTATATGTTTCCATATCTTCTATGGATGCATCATAAGCATCTACTGCA
>CAJGDA010000128.1 GCA_904501935.1 uncultured Methanobrevibacter sp.
AGAAAACGCAAACATCCCATTAGGAGGAACTGTACTTGTTATCGGTATCGGTGCAGTAGGTCTTTCCGCTGTTGCTGGTGCTGCATGTTTAGGTGCTGGAAGATTATTCGCAGCAGGTACTCGTCCAATTTCCGTAGAAGTAGCTAAAAAATACGGTGCAACCGACATCATTAACTACAAAAACGGTGCTATCGACGAACAAGCAAGAGAATTAACTGATGGTGCTGGAGTAGACTCTGTAGTTATTGCTGGTGGTAACTTAGAAAAAACATGGGCTGAAGCAATTGCATCCGCAAAAGCAGGTGGTACAGTATCCAACGTTAACTACTTAAGTGGTGCTGACAACGTATTAATCCCTCGTGTAGAATGGGGTTGCGGTATGTCTAACATCAACATTACAAACGGATTATGTCCTGGTGGAGCAGTAAGAATGGAAAGACTTGCTGACTTAGCATTATGCGGCAGACAAGACCCTGAATTATTAGTTACCCACAAATTCGAAGGTCTTGAAAAAATCGAAGATGCATTACTCTTAATGAAAGAAAAACCTAAAGACTTAATCAAACCTGTTGTAATGTTAGACCTCGACTAAATTCTTTAGATTTTGTTGATGCATTTTTAAGTAATGGAGCTGCTGGTCTCCATTACTTTTTTTTTAAATTTATTATTAAATACGGATTAATAAAGTTTATAATTCATTTTATGGTAATATTATGAAAGTTGCAGTTATTGGCGGAACTGGTCCACAAGGACTTGGAATTGCAAAGAGATTTGCAATTGAAGGTGTTGAAGTCATTGTTGGATCCCGTAAGGAAGAAAAAGCTTTAAGTATTGTGGAAGAAACAATTGAAGAACTTAAAGATTATGATTTAAATATTGTAGGAATGGCTAATGAAGATGCGGCAAAAGCAGGTGATGTTTTAATTTTAACAGTACCTCTTGCAGCTCAAAAGCCTACTCTTGAAGGAATTAAAGAATTCTGTACTGATAAAATTGTTCTTGATGCAACAGTTCCATTAGAAACAGCAATTGGCGGAAAACCTTTCCGTTTCATTGACTTAATGGAAGGTTCTGCTGCAGAAAGAACTGAAAAAATCCTCGATGGAACTGGTGCAAAAGTAATATGTGCGTTTTGTAATATTAGTAACTCACATTTATCCAATATTCCTAATGAAATTGATTGTGACTGTTTAATTGCAGGTGATGATAAGGAAGCTAAAGAAGTTGCTATTGAACTCATTAATAAACTTCCGGGTATCCAAGCAATCGACTGTGGAATATTAGAAAAATCAAGGATTATCGAAAAAATAACTCCATTATTAATTGGATTAAATATTAAATACAAATCCCATTATGGTGGACTTAGAATTACTGGAATTCCACAATTTGAAAAATAGTGTTTAAATTAGCAATAAAATTTATGCTGCTCTATTAAAAATTGTTGTCTTAAATATTGGATAGTTTAATATTTGATTTCAACTGTAGTTAGATATTAGGAAAATTATGAAAATATTTATTCATAATTTCATGATATCTAACTTAAAATTTCTTTATAGAAGTTTTTTGATGATAGGTTTATATTATTCCATCCTTTTTATTCCTTTTTCTTTTTTTTATTTTATTTATTTAACGTTATTTAATTTTTTTAAAAGAATCCTTGTATTAATTATTTCATGTTAGGGTTAAAATCTTCTATTTCACCATTGTCCTGGACAATTTTGGCAATTGCTTCTTCAGCATTATTTAATTTAGCATTACATATTTTAACTAGTTGCATTGCTTTTGTAAATTCATCAATAGCATCATCTAACGGCACATCCCCTGTTTCTAATTTGTTTACAATATCTTCCAATTGTTCTAAACTTTCTTCAAAACTTAAATCTTGCATTATATCACCTTTGTGTTAATTGTTCCATCATCAAATTTAATATCTAGCTCATCTCCAGATTTTACATCTTTTACACTTGATATGACCTTATCATCAATTTTAACTATTGAATAACCTCTTTTCAATGTTAAAAGTGGATCTAAAATTTTTAATTTATCAACATTCCTTAAAAATTGTTCTCTTTTACCTTTAGTTACTTCTTCAGGCTTTCTTAAAACAGATCTTGACTCGATTTTAATTAATTTATTTCTATTTTCGGAAATAATATTTTTTGATGCAACATTTAATTTTCCTATTAAATTATCCAATTGCATTTCTTTAATTTCATAAATTGATTCGGGATTTTTAAAAATCTGTTTTTGAGAGATGTTGTCAATTTTTTCTTTATTCTGAATTAACTTATCCTTAATGCTTTTATTAATTCTTTCATTTAACTGATTAACTTTATATTTGACTTCATTTATGTCAGGTACGGCAAGCATTGCTGCTCCTGTGGGGGTGGGTGCTCGTTTATCAGCTACAAAATCAGATATTGTGTAATCAATTTCATGACCTACCGCACTAATAACTGGAATTTCACAAGCATAGATTTCACGTGCAACAGATTCTTCATTAAACGGCCATAAATCTTCAATGCTTCCTCCACCTCTTCCAACAATTAACGTGTCGATATCATATTGTTGAGCATGTCTGATTTGGCGTACAATTTGGTGGGCAGCCATATCTCCCTGAACAAGTGTTGAAAATACTAAAATTTCACAGTAAGGGTATCTTCTTTGGATGGTCGTGATAATATCTCTTATGGCAGCACCTGTTCGTGCGGTAATGACTCCAATCACTTGAGGATATTTTGGGATTTCCTTTTTATGTGCTTCATCAAACAATCCTTCTTCGTCAAGTTTTTTCTTTAATTGTTCAAATGCAACATGCAAATCTCCAATTCCATCCTCTGTCATGCTATTGGCATATAATTGATATTTTCCATCTCTTTCATAAACTTCAATTTTACCTTTGATGATTACTTTCATACCATTTTCGGGTCGGAATTTGAGGCCATATTTTCTGCCTTTAAACATTACTGCGGGAATTTGTGATTTTTCATCTTTCAGGGTAAAATAGCTATGTCCGCTAGGGTAGGTTTTATAGTTTGATATTTCCCCTCGAATGTAGATATTTTGCAAATTCACATCTTGCTTTAGCATTCTGTTGATATATGCATTTGCTTGAGATACTGTTAAGTAGTCATCTTCCATATATTCACCTTCAAAGTAATGTTGTTATTATGTTGTTTATATTAAATACAATTTTTCATTTCAAGGTCATCTATGCGCTCTATTTCTTAATCGGAAGATATTTTGCCGACAAATTAAAAAATATTCAATATTTTTATATATTAAATGAAATATACATCAAAATAAGAATAAATTTTAACTAAAAACTGAACGATTATGGAGTTTTATTATGGCTGCTTTTGAAAGGGTAAAATCAGGTATTGATGAGTTGGATGAAACCTTGGACAATATCCGTCTAGGTGATAATGTAGTATGGCAAGTTTCTAATCTAAAGGAATTTTCTTATTTTGTAAATCCATATGTTAAACAAGCTCTTGAAGATGAAAGAAATTTAATTTACATTAATTTCGGTCAGCATGAACCTTTAATTCCGATGACTGATGATGATTTTGAAGAATTGGAATCTGAACGGAATAATCCCAACACGGAATTTGCCATGATTGAGCGCAATGGAGTTAAAATCTATAAAGTAGACCCAATGGAACAGTTTGAATCATTCACTTTAGAAGTTCACAATATCATTACAAAGGAAGGTTTCGATGCTTTTTATGTATTTGATTGCCTTTCTGACTTGCAGGCAGCATGGGCAACCGATTTGATGATGGGAAACTTTTTCAGGGTTACTTGTCCATATTTATTCATTCTTGATACTGTTGCATTTTTCCCGGTTATTCGTGGAAAACACTCTTTTGAATCTATTGCAAAAATAAGAGAAACAACACAATTGTTTTTGGATGTATATTCCAATAATAATGATGTTTATGTCCATCCCCTAAAAGTGTGGAACAGATATTCTCAGACAATGTTTCTAGGCCAT
>CAJGDA010000129.1 GCA_904501935.1 uncultured Methanobrevibacter sp.
ACTTTAGGTATCAATCCACCTTACAATGCTGCCGACTACTTATTGTCAATGGGGTCTAGCGTAGGTGACGGATGCGGATTTTCAGTTTCCACAGACCAAAAGGTAGCAAGTTTCATTGGAGATTCTACATTTTTCCACAGCGGCATCGCTCCATTAATAAATGCTGTCCACAACAAACACAATTTTGTTTTGACTGTTTTGGATAACAGGATTACTGCAATGACCGGCGGTCAACCAAACCCTGGAATTCCTGTTGATGGAATGGGGGATGAAGCTCCGGAAGTATCTATTCGTAAATTGGCTATTGCTTGTGGATGTGATTATGTGCGCGTAATCAATCCATTTAACTTGGAACAGGTTGTAAAAACTTATAAGGAAGCATTTGAAAGAAACGATACTGCAGTTATTGTATCAAAGGCTCCATGTACTTTAATCAAAGGTTTAACTAAAAAACCTCCGGTCAATTTCATTGAAGGCAATTGTAATAACTGTGATAAGTGTGTAAGCGAACTTGCTTGTCCTGCAATTTCAAAAATCAATGGAAAAATTACTGTTGATGCTGCACAGTGTGATGGATGTAATGTGTGTATTCAAGTTTGTAAATATGGTGCTTTAGAGGCAGGTAGGTGAGAAAATGGATAGTCATTATAATATTTATATTTGTGGTGTTGGAGGTCAAGGAATTATTAAGACTTCTACAATCATCGGTGAAGCTGCAATGAATCAGGGTTTGGATGTGGTAATGAGTGAAATTCACGGTATGTCTCAAAGAGGAGGGTCTGTTTCCACTGAGTTAAAAATAGGAGGATACAACTCATCAATCATTCCTAAACAAGGTGCAGACATGCTGCTTTCCTTTGAACCGATTGAAACAATAAGGGGTCTTGATAAAGTAAACAGCGATACAAAGATTGTTTACAATACTCACCCGATTATTCCATCTTCAACCGATAAGGCTTATCCGAGTGTTGATGGCATAACTAAAACCTTAAAAGAAAATTTCAAATATGTACTTCCGATTGATGGAACTCAGCTGGCTATTGAAGCCGGAAGCGTTTTATCTTTAAACATGGTTCTTTTAGGGGCAGTCACTGCCGATGATAAATTTCCTCTTACAAAGGAATCTGTCATTGAGGCAATGAAGAATAATCTGAAACCTAAATTCCATGACATGAACATAAAAGCTATTGAAAATGGATACAAATCTATCAAAGGTTAAATTTTAAATACTATTTAAACTAAAAAATTAATTAGATAAAAAAAGAGTGGTATTATGGCTTACAAAATTGACAATGCTATTATAAAAAAAGATAAGGATGGAAATTTGTCCCTAATTGATCCTGAAAATGTTTTTGGAGATGAAGATGCATTTATAGCAGTTAAAAGTGATGATTTAATCACTATTCAGCTTTTAATCAACAGTATTTTGAAGAATGATTTTAAAAGCTGGAGAGAATTAGGTCCTATTCCAGATAATGAACCTATTAAAAGCCTATTTGTCCGCTTAGGTTATTCAAGAGAAGATATAGCTAACATGTTAAAAGAGTTCTAGTTATTTTTTCTTTACTTCTTTTTTTTTAATTTTTATAAAATTGCGAAATAAAAAATAAGCATAATGTCGCAAGTATATAAATATTTTCTTTATTTTAATTTTTCATAGAATAAAAAAAGGATTAGAAAAGATTTTAATCTTTTCTATAGTTCTTTAATATCGTTTTCATCTAAAATTTTAACATTGCTGTCTTTAAGTGCTTCGATAGCTTTTTCCATATTTTCTAATCTCATAACTACAATAGCTTCATCAGTTTTGCTGCTTACA
Source organism: uncultured Methanobrevibacter sp. (assembly GCA_904501935.1). Lineage (GTDB taxonomy): Archaea > Methanobacteriota > Methanobacteria > Methanobacteriales > Methanobacteriaceae > Methanocatella. Next base: position 1,820 of record CAJGDA010000129.1, read on the forward strand.
AATGCATATAAGTATTCTAAGTTAATGCCTTTTTCATCAAATACCGCTAATGTAGAATTTAATCCATTAGGTTCATCTGGAACTGCTAAAATAATGACTTCGTTTTCTTTTACAATGAATCCATCGTTTTCAAGGGCTTCTATTGCTTTTTCATTATCGGAAACAATTAATCTTAAAATTCCATATTTAGTGGTGTCGGCTATTGAAAGAGCACGAATGTTAATGTTTGATTTTCCTAAGGTATCAATTGCTTTTTTAATTCTTCCCTCTTTGTTTTCTACAAAAATTGAAATTTGTTTTACTGACATTTTATCACCTAGTCAAAATTCCTTTCATCGATTACACGAACAGCTTTACCTTCACTTCTTGGAAGTGTTTCTGGTTCACAGATGGTTACATCAACTCTAAGACCAGTTTCTGATCTGATGGATGCTTGGATTTGTTTTTCTACTTTTTCCATTTCTTTCATTTCATCAAAGAATAATTCTTTTGAAGCTTCTACTTTAACTTCCACTTCATCTAAAATATCAGGTCTTGTTACATGAATCATGTAATTAGGGCTGATACCTTTGATTTTAAGCAATGCGTTTTCAATTTGTGATGGGAATACCATAACACCTTTAATTTTTAACATATCGTCACTTCTTCCAGTGATTCTTGTCATTCTTACGGTTGTTCTTCCGCATTCACATTTTTCTCCAATGATGGAGGTCAAATCTTTTGTTCTGAATCTTAAAATAGGCATTCCAGTTTTAGTAAGTGAAGTTAAGACAAGCTCTCCTTTTTCACCATAATCAAGAGTTTCTCCAGTTTCGGAATTAATGATTTCAGGGTAGAATTGATCATCTTGAATGTGCATTCCGTTTTGGTATTCGCATTCTTGAGCAACACCAGGGCCCATTACTTCAGTTAAACCGTAAATATTGTATGTTTTTATTCCAAGAGATGTTTCAATTCTTTTTCTCATTTCATTGGTCCACATCTCAGCTCCATGAATCCCTGCTTTTAAGTTAATGTCTTCAAGTGAAATTCCAGCTTTTTCTCTTGATTCTCCAAGATACATTGCATAAGAGGGAGTGCATGTTAAAATATCGCTTTGGAAATCTACCATTGTATCGAGTTGTCTTTGGGTATTTCCTGCGGATATTGGTATTGTGATGGCGCCCATTTTATTCCCACCATGGTGAATACCAAATCCTCCAGTAAATAAACCGTATCCATATGCATTTTGAATAATGTATTCTTTTTCTGCACCTGCCATTTTAAGGCCACGTGCAATACATTCTCCCCAAATGTCCAAGTCATTTTGGGTGTATGCAGTTACAGTTGGTTTTCCGGTTGTTCCTGAGGATGCATGAACTTCTACAATTTCTTCACGAGGAACCGCCAGCAAACCTAAAGGATATGCTTCCCTTAAATCGCTTTTGGTTGTAAACGGTATTTTTTCTATGTCTTTTAATGTTTTGATGTCTTCGGGTTTAATGCCTGCTTCATCAAATCTTTTTTTGTAAAATTCAACATTTTCATATGCTATCTTTACAGTTTCTTGCAGTCTCTTGAGTTGCAATTCTTCTTTTTCTTCTTTACTCATACATTCGGCTTTTTCATTCCAAAACATATTATCCCTATTTCAATTTTTTATAAGCATGTTACAATATTGCATTTGATTCATATAAACGTATGCAAATCTGGTTTAATATATTATGATGGTGTACAATTTATATCATATTGGGCATCATAGTATAAAAATGTACATTAATGTATATCTTTATGCTAATATTTATATATGTATTTCTACTATATATAATGTTGTGTAATATCTTTTATATTTATCGAGGTAATTATTTATGGACGTAATGATTTTAGCAATTGTATTTATAATCTACATATTTGCTCTTGTTTTTGTAGGTTATTATGCATACAAAAAGACCAAATCCTCTGAAGATTTTATGATTGCCGGTAAGGATACACACCCATTCATTATGGCAATGAGTTACGGTGCAACATTTATTTCAACAGCGGCTATCGTTGGTTTTGGGGGAGTTGCCGGTGAATATGGGATGAGTGTTTTATGGTTAGCATTCTTAAACATTATTATTGGAGTATTCATCGCATTTGTATTTTTAGGTAAAAGAACTCGTCGTATGGGTCACTCTTTAGGCTCATTGAC
>CAJGDA010000130.1 GCA_904501935.1 uncultured Methanobrevibacter sp.
AAAACAAGATCAACTGATTCATCTTCAACACCAAAAATCCCTTCAGTAATGTCTGCTACAATATTAATTAAGTTTTCAACATTATTTTCTTGTTTATATGTTTCCATATCTTCTATGGATGCATCATAAGCATCTACTGCATAAACAGTTCCCTTGTGATTATAATCTTCCAATAATTTAATTGCAATGTGGCCATCACCACATCCGGCATCCATAAAAGTTTCATCACCCTTAAGATCCAATTCAGCTAAAATCTCATCGGAATCTAAAAAAAGAGCACTGGAAAACCCATGAGCCCTATGTCCATTTTCAGGCATCATCATTTTATCACCTGAATAATAATTTTTAAAAGATAATATTAATAAGTTTCAATGTGATGGTGATTTAATAAGATTTATAAAAATAGTCAGAATAATAAAAAAAAGTTATAAGAGGATTATTTTTTCCAGGTTTGTTTTACTCCTCTTCCTCTTTTACTACCAGGTTTAGTATAACTTCTTTTTTGTCTGGTTCTTCTGTTAGTTCCTTTAACTTTTGCCATAATTTTCCCTCCTTAAAATTGATAATAAAAATTAATTAGAATTATATCTATAACAAAAAAATATTTGTTTTTAATATATTTAAAGTTTTCTTTAAGTGGTGTATTCTGCATTGATTTTAACATAATCGTAAGTTAAATCACAACCCCAAGCAGTAGCCTGACCCTCACCTAAATGCATGTCAATATTTACAACGACATTTTTAGATTGCATTATCTTCTCTGCTCTTTCAAGATATGGAGTGTTTTCAAAAGCTAAAATTTCACCTTTTCTAACCAAATCAACTTCATCAGCATCATCAGCAATAGCTATTGTTACAATATCCGGATTTAAATCACAACCAGAGTATCCTATTGCAGAAACTATTCTTCCCCAATTTGGATCTCCTCCAAATACAGCGGACTTGAAAAGGCTGGAGGATATAATTGATTTAGCGGCCAATTTCGCATCATCAAAATCTTTTGCTCCGCAAACATTTGCTTCAATGAATTTGGTTGCGCCTTCACCATCACGAGCCATTTTCTTAGCTAAGTCAATGCAAAGATAATTAAGGGCTTCTTGAAAATTAGGATCAAATTTATCATCTTTGACGACGTTAACACCTGATGCGCCATTCGCCATCATAAGGCATGTATCGTTTGTACTTTCATCACCATCAACAACTATCATGTTAAAGCTAATATCCGCAGCTTTTTTTAAGGCTTTATTGATTTCATCTGATGGAATTACTGCATCTGTTACAATAAATGACAGCATTGTACCCATATTCGGTGCAATCATCCCACTTCCTTTTGTAATGCCTGCAATTTTAACCACTTCACCTGTTGTTAAAGTAACTTCAACCGCACATTCTTTAGGAAATGTGTCTGTTGTCATTATGGCTTTTGCAGCGGCAAGTGAATTTTCGGGTTTATCCCCCAATTTTGAAATAGATTCATATGCCACTTTAGAAATAATGTCGATAGGCATTTCACGACCTATAACTCCAGTTGAAGAAATGGCAATTTCATCTGAAGGTATTTCCAAATCTTTAGATACTAAATTAACTAAAGTTTCGCAATCTTCAAAACCTTGCTTGCCTGTAAAACAATTAGCATTACCACTGTTAACAAAAACAGCGGAGATTATTCCTTTTTTAAGTACATTTTTCGTATATCTAACTGGAGCTGCAACAACTTTATTTGAAGTGAAAACAGCAGAAGCAGTGCTGTTTGGTGAAAGAATAATTGTTACACCATACTTGCCTTCGCGTGCTCCAGATACTTTAAGATTTTCAATGACTGAAAATCCACCGTCTAATTCCTTAATAAAATCCATAAAAATCACCAAATCAATATGAAGGTTCCGTAGAAATATTCAACTTGGATATAGTTTCATTATCATTATAATCAACATTATCTAATTCATCATCATAATAAACGGGTTCAGTATCATTTAAATTAGTGGTCATTTCTTTTGTAACGTTATCCCACTTCGGACCGTCATCATGATCGTCAAAAGACATGGAAATTCCACATCCCGCACCAATAACAAATGCAACCAAAGCTAAAATCATGATGAAAACCGTCTTTTTATTACGTTTAGCTGTTTTCTTGTTAAAGGTTGGATTCCTACTTCTTTGTCTTCTAGAATTTCCTTGACGATTGTCTCTAGGGGAAACCAAAACCCTTTTATCATCTTTTTTTCGTCTCATTTTTATACTCTTTTTAATTTTTTAAGCTATAAAGGCATAAACCAATGCAATTATAACCCCTACAAAACTATACATTCCAAGTCCTAAAATAGACATTAAATACACAAATATAAATACAAATGCAAAAACACCAATTAGTTTTGCCTTTTCGTTTTCTATTAAATTGATTAAAGTTCTTGAAAATTCGGATGGAATATTATATGCATATAAACCATTAGCCAATTCAAATATTACTAATGATAATGGAGCGGTTGATTTTAAATCATCAACAAGCTGCGCTCTCTCACCTGCCTCTCTTCTACTCCTTCCAATTCCAGCCCTAATTTTTGCACCGTTATCCAATGCAAACCAAGCAGCATCAAGTCCGGCGCGTATTGCCAAATCTTTAGATGGGAATCTTGCAATGAAATCATCTCCACCCTCACGATATCCTTCAAGTTCACCATCACATTCACTTTCAATGAAATTTTTAATACCTGTCATTAACTCAACAAGATGGTTCCTGCCATGTTTATCAATGAATTTAGTTGAATCGATTAAATCAATGAACAAATAATTTTCCAAATCAACTGGATGTGATTCTTGAAGTAGAAATGGAGAATCAAAAACAAGCGCATATTCTCCACCAAGTTTTGTAAATGCAACGCCTGGAAAACTACCTACACTTTGAGTGTAATGAATTGCACGCTCGATAGAAGCGGCACCAGTCATTCCAACTGCAGAAATGACTTGAACATCTTCAGATAAACCTATTCCAATGAGTTCAATAGCTACGCGGATAGCATCATTTTTACTTAGCATTTTAGCAATTAGTTCAGTTGCTGTTTTTTCAACAACTTCACCCTTTTCATTTTCAATGATTTTAACAAATATATTGATTAAATTAGAAGGTTCTGGAATTTCAATGTAAAAATAACGGTCACTACCCATGATAATATTACTTACAAGTGCATATTCCTCAATTTTATTTTCGGCAGGAGCTATTTCAAAAAAATTATAATCTTTAGGAATATTTTCCGCACCTACATCCCTAATAAGATTCTCTAAAATAGTATCAGAAGTAATTTCTGCTTTTTTAAGCTCAAAAAGAATAGTTTGAGTATAATTAAACAACTCAACATATTCTGTTTCTAAAGAAGTGGTTGGAAAATATTTTGTTCCAACAGCAATGGGCTTTAAATTAGTAGTTAAACTGATAAATGCCCTGGTTAAAAAATTAACCATCTAGGCCCCCTCCCTTTTCAAGTTCGATTTCGAACTGTCCAGGTTTTTCTAAAAGCATATCTGGTTTTACAGAAACAAATGGGAACTTCCAAGATCCAAGCCTTCCAGCGATTGTACTTGCAATATTCCTGGAATTCTTTTTAATGAATACTTCATCATCAGCACTTACGCGAACTAAAATATTATACGGAGCATATTCTGTTACTTCATCAGCCAACATGATATTTAATTCGAAATTGCCCGGTTTTGTAAATAAATCATTGCGGACAGCGATTAAAGGTTTTTTCTCAAGACCTAATCTATCTGCTATGGTAACAGAAATGTTTCCTGCATTTTTAACTGCAACCTTATAATCTTTAGGGTGCACCAATACGAAAATTACATATGGTGCTGCTATTCCAACATCATCAACCATCTCTACAATTTTGTTAAACATTGGAATTTTAGAAAAGATGCTTTCAAGTTTTGATTCCGCATTATTTTCATTATCAATACGAATAATAGCTTGTTTAGCAATATTTAAAGGAGAAA